>JBAWXO010000514.1:0-1508 GCA_037144035.1 Kiritimatiellales bacterium | reverse complement strand
CGTCGTTATCCACCGCGATGGACCAGCCGCGCATTTTCAGATCCGTTCCGTCGAAAATAAAATTTTCGCCTTCGAGAAAGGCGGTCTGCTCGCTGCCATCTGCCAAGGTCTTGGTGATTTTGACCCGGTACAGATTGGGTGCATTCGGTTTGCGCCATGTGCTTGCCAACGGATAATCAGTGCTCAGTTCTTTCACTGCCTTTGCAAATTCATCCGCAGAAACCGGCTCCGCCCCGTCAAAGGATACACCAGCGTGAAGTTTATAGGTTACCCCGTTGCGCTCCGTGACCGAGGTATAAGCACGCTCATTAGAGGTCCGTCCGCGAGCGTCGCGATGCCCATCCCCCTGTGAGAAGTAGCTTCCGCCATCCCCTTTTGGAAGAGCTTGACCAAGAACCGCACTGGCCGGGTCGATATTCAGCAAGGCCCGAATCAGGGCATTGCGCAACAGATCTTCAACCCGGGGCACGCGAACGCCTTCGCGAGCCAGAACACCTTCCAGCACCTTAGCCAGCATCGGCGCGGCTTCTTTAGCTGAACCATTCATCTCCGCCAGAGCCAGCGCGGAGGCGGCGCGCTCCGCTGGCGAAGCCTGCTCATTCCTGACGGTTCCGATCATCTCCGGCAAAGCCGCCTGTAATACAGCGAGGGACTTCGCACTGTTCAGCTTGACCAGCAATCCGGCGGCAATGCGCCGCGTCGGCCAGTCTTTCAGCGCTTTTCCAAGCATTGGAAACAAAACATCCGAAATTCTGGAAATCTCCGCCGACTTTCGTTTTTCGACTTGCTCCAGCACCCGCAGACGCTCTTCGACAGAGCAGGACGGCAGGTTCTGCAGCGGGATAGTCTGGGCATCCAGACGGACCGCGCCATCCGGATAAACCAGCGGAGCGGTGGACGGCCGGGTGGCCGCACACAGCCGGGAAATCTCTTCCGGCGACAGCGCGCGGGAAAAAACAACCAGCTCTTTCACTGAGCCATCCAGCGAGCGGGCCGGCGGCGGATGTACCATCCACCAGGTCGTATCTGCACCGACGAAAAACGCTCTCTTCTGCAGATCGACCAGCCAAGGAACCCCTGCGGACTCCTTCACCATCTGGCCATCTAAATAAAGTTTACCGGTTCCTTTATCAAACGTATAAATCAGGTGCTGCCATTTACCGGACTCAAGACTGATTCGTCCGCTCATGGAACCGAGCACATCGTCTTTTCCTCCGCTACGGACGGAAATCTTTAACCCGCCTCCAGCAGCACCCAGCGATAAGCCAGCACCCAGCGAATCAGGGCTCGATGCCGCCTTCGGACCGGTCGTGTTGCCGAAAAAATACATTCCGCCCGCTTGGCCGCCGCCGGAAACATAATCATCCCGGCGAGTGAACAGCCATCCGCCGATTGAAAACGCATCGCCTTGGTAATTTTCCCGCCCGGCAATCTCCGCCCACTGGTAGGCGCTGGTGAAATCGAGCAGTCCGTTTTTCCACGGCACATAAAACAGTGTACCGTTATTG
>JBAWXO010000513.1:0-1511 GCA_037144035.1 Kiritimatiellales bacterium | reverse complement strand
CCGACAAGCATCCGCTGAAAGCATCGGTCTATACCGGCATCGCGTACATCTTCACGGTACTGGTGCTGATTGCGCCCTATCTGATTTTCAAGAACTACTTTGTCTGTCTGGGAATCACGCTGACACTTGGCGTCGGAATCATCGCTTCATTCAACTATTACATCGCTGTCGCCAAAGATCTGAATTTCCGCAAACGGTTTCTGGAAATGGCCGGCCTGAGTCTCGGCGTGGCGGCGGTCAGCTTCCTCGTCGGCTTCCTGCTCCGCAAATTCACAGGAATTGATGTTTGACCGGGATTGCGTTTAGAGAGAAGCGGCGTATATTCCGCGGAAGTGTTTAAAAAACCGGAGGTACCATGATCAAACGTCTCATCCTGTTCATCACTATCCTGTCAAACTGTTGCTTTGCGGCAGAACTGAGCCTGCCGACTGTTTTTTCGGACCACATGGTGCTCCAGCGCGAACGCCCCGTGCCAGTCTGGGGAAAAGCTGATCCGGGGGCGAAGGTTACCGTTGAGTTTGCCGGGCAGACAAAAACCGCCACCGTCGACGCCGACGGGAAATGGCGGGTTGACCTGGAACAGCTGTCCGCTTCTGCCGAGCCCTGCACTTTAACTGTAAGCTCCAGCGACAAACAGATCGTTTTTCAGGATGTGCTCGTCGGCGAAGTCTGGCTCTGTTCCGGCCAGTCCAATATGCAATGGCCCATGCGGAATACCGAAAATGCCCAAACAGACATGGCGGAGGCAAAACATCCGCAACTTCGTTTATTTAACTCACCACGGGTTCCGGCGGCAGAACCCAAAGAAACGATTGATGCCAAATGGGCTGTCTGCACACCGGAAACCGTCAGTAATTTTTCCGGCGTCGCTTATTATTTCGGGAAAAAACTGCATCAGGATCTCAAGGTGCCGGTCGGTCTGCTGCTGAGCTCCTGGGGCGGAACCCGGATTGAGCCATGGACTCCGCCCTGCGGATTCGAAGGCATTGAATCGCTCGCCGACACGCTTAAGACCGCCCTTAAGATGCCTCCATTCAGCGGAGATCAAAAGAAAGACATACAAATCCCGACCGCCCTGTATAACGGCATGATCCACGCTCACATCCCCTTCGCTATCCGCGGCGCCATCTGGTATCAGGGCGAATCCAACCGTCAGGACGGCATGCTTTATGTCGACAAAACCAAAGCCCTGCTTAACGGCTGGCGTAAACTTTGGGGTTGCGAACTTCCTTTCTACTTCGTACAGATTGCTCCCTTTCAATACGGCAGCGACAATCCCGGCATTCTGCCAACCTTCTGGGAGGCACAAGCCGAAATCGTGAAAGTCATTCCGAAAACCGGCATGGCCATAGTTAGTGACTGCACAACAATCACCAACATCCATCCGCCGAACAAGGAAGTGCCCGGAACCCGGCTGGCCTTGCTTGCTGAAGCCAATACCTACGGCATGAACGTGGTCAGCACCGGACCGGGTTTTAAAACTCTTGAAAAACAAGATGGCCAACTGAAAG
>JBAWXO010000512.1:0-1520 GCA_037144035.1 Kiritimatiellales bacterium | reverse complement strand
AGCGGTCGTAAGCCGAACGGGATTCATATGCGGCCCGATTCAATGCGCGGCTGGGAATTTCCTGCGGATCATAAACTTTATCCCATGGTTTCGGCACCAGTACCGGTGTGTGCGGCCAGATATAGGAAACCCGCAGCAGCCATGGCTGGCTTCCTTTTTTGAGTTCCTGAAGTTTTTCGATCGCCAGATCGGTTAAATAAGTTGCCGGAGTGACGCCGTAATCGTGGTAGGGATAAATTCCACCGATAATAATCGGAAATAAATCTCCCTTACGATTAACCACCCGATACTCTGCTTCTTTTCCGGCAAAATTACCTCGCAGTGCGTAATAGTCGGTAACGTCATGGAACAAATCGAAAAGCGAGTTCTCCTGCCATGTTGCGTGGTTTGGCGTATGCCACTTGCCGATACTCACGGTCCGGTATCCGGCATCGGCCATACAGTTGACCCATGTCTTGGCCGCCGGATCTATAAATCCGTCTCGGAATGCCTTGGCGTTTTCATAGATGCCGAGCTCCTGTGGATATTTACAGAGAAGCATCGAACTGCGACTGGGAACACAAACCGGACTCTGCACGTGACATTCGGTAAAGACCGTACCGCGTTTAGCCAGTCCATCGAGTACCGGCGTTTTCGCCCAAGAGGATCCGTAGCAGCCAAGCGAGTCTGGACGCTGTTCATCCGTCTGAACCCACAAAACATTCGGGCGCTTGCCAGCAGGAAATTTTCCCCGCGCCTTAGCCCACCGCTTCACCACAGTATCCGGGCGCTCTGCAGGAGATTCCTGTGGCAATAAAGTTGTGACACTCAAAGCTCCTGCTGCGATTAATTTTGCGGTAAAAAAATTACGTCTGTTTCTTTTCATAGTCTGCTCCGGTCAGAATGTGCGCACCCAATCAATGTCCACCTGCTCTGGACTCTCCTTAAACACAAATCGAAATTGATATACCTCACCGGTCCAGCCCCGGTGACCAGAACCGTCGAACCGGATGGTAACCTGCTTTTCTGCTGTGATTTTCTGAGTCGGCAGGGCCGTCCACGGCGCATCAGCCGCCATTCTCCACTGCAACGCGAATTCTGTGTCTACCGCCGGTTTCAGGCAGATATCTATTCCGCGCACTTTTGCCGTATCCAGCCAGACGGCTTCCGGGCCAATCAGTTGCGCGCCGACGCCTTTCAAAAGAGCGTGCAACTGTCCGCCCTCAATCCAAGTATAATTGCCGTCACCCGCCGCACGCAGCCACAGACTACGCTTATTCTCGAATTGCATATCCACTCCGCTGGCCCATGGACGGTTCGAGGTAAGTTTTCCGGCATATGAAATGTTACTGATGTAGCTCGGATCCGCCTGCATCCGCCGAAACGATTCCTGATCAGGGACGGGAACCGGATATGCGGCTGGCGGGTGGACGGACAGCACATTGAGCAACGCAGAAAGGTGGTCAAATCCATACGCCTTGCTCGGCTCAATCACGGTGCCCTCGCCCCACTCGTTCCAAGCCTCAACCAGCGCCAGCGGA
>JBAWXO010000511.1:0-1529 GCA_037144035.1 Kiritimatiellales bacterium | reverse complement strand
TTTATCTTCTAGCCTCTTCATGACACTCCTTTATTACTCAACCACTACCAAACACACTTCCTCTTTCGTCAGCTCAACCACAACACAGTCATTCGCATACGTTCGCTCCGGCAGCACGATCAGCACGTTGACCGCCTGATCCCCGATTGCGTACGGGGCGTGATGCCAGACCCCCGGACGAAGAATGCAAAGTGTCCCTTTCGGGACAGAAAAGATACGCGCCGCATCCACCGGCGGACGATCCCCGTTCGGCACCGCAGGCATCACATGCATCAGCACATCGCCGTCCAGCGGCAGAACGGCTTCGCAACAGCGGGAATGATATTCAGTGACATCCACCACCGCTTCGCGAGGCAAAACCCGGCACGTGCTGAACGACGGCAGCGTGTCCCCTCCGAAATCGCCCTGAATTGCGTCCCGAAAAAACTCGATCGGCGGCGCTCCAATACATTCACTGTCCGGTTCAATCAACTTCGCAAACTGCCCGAACGGGCGAAATGCGCTGGCGGTTAATTCTTCTACATGCAGTTTTTTCATAGTTCTCCTCGTTACAACGGTCAACCCGCCATCAGCTTGTTGGCCACGCCCATGATGACAAATGCGATAAATAGAACCACCACGCCGGCGAGCATCCAGAGACGCGGTTTTCTGGAGGTTCCCTTCCACTCCCCGTGGAGCGCGCCGTCGGCGTTGCCGGCCAGAATGGAAACGAGCAGCATCATCGGAAAGGCGGCATAGGCACCGTATTCACCCATCTTGCCGGCGGCGATGCCGTAGACAATGATACCGCCCGGCCAGGCCAGCCCCATGAAGAGCGCCCAGAACCAGTAGATCGGCTCGCCTTTTTTGAACAGGCCAAAGGACTTGTTTTTGATGGCAAGCGTCAATCCGTAGAGCGTGCAAATGCCGAAGTTGGCGCTGAAGATCAGCGACCAGATAGCAAAACCGGTGGCGGACGCCGAAGACCCGTGCAGGGCCGCCTGCTCCGCAATCGGTGCGCCGACAATAAACCCGAAGTTCACCCCGGCGGAGAGTACCCCGGAGATGATGCAGAACATCAGACCGAGAACGAAGGGAACCTGAGAACCGCCGGATTCGGAAGCGCCCTGCTCCTTCGCCCGCAGGCTGCCAGCCTTCGCCATCAGAACCACCCCGAAGATCATGACCGCAATCGCTGCGGCCAGCGTCAACCCGCCGGGCGTAACCAGCTTGACCGGATCAAAGACCGCCAGCGGTACAACCGACCCAAAACTGGTAATCAGTGCCATCATCAGCGAAACGCCAAGCGCCATCCCGCAGACGGAGATCCCCTTGCCCCAGAAAATGCCGCCGATGCCCCAGGACGCCCCGCACAGCACCGTCAGCAAAATAACCCGTGTGCCGGCATCCGCATAGACTTCTTGAATATGCGGTACGCTGAAAAAAACCAGCGGCCAGGGCAGCACGGTCAGTGCAACCAGCGAACCAGCCAGCCAGATATTTTCAAAGTTCCACTTCGGCGTACGTGTAATCCCGGTAGAAAAGAGCCC
>JBAWXO010000510.1:0-1536 GCA_037144035.1 Kiritimatiellales bacterium | reverse complement strand
AGGACTAGCTTGCCTGATTATTGCGATTGCCCGCCCGCAACGCGGACTGCAGGAAAGCCGTGTGAATACCGAAGGCGTGGATATCGTCCTGCTGCTCGATCTGTCCACCTCGATGGAAACGCCGGACTTTTCGCGCAACGGACAGCGCCAGACCCGCATCGAATCCGCCAAGCAGGTTATCACTGAATTCATCAGCAAACGCAAAGACGACCGCATCGGCATGGTCGGCTTCGCCGCGCTGCCTTATTCTATCGCGCCGCTCACATTGGATCACAGCTGGCTGGTTCAGCGCATGGCCGGTCTGCGCACTGGCATGCTGGAAGACGGCACCGCGATTGGCGATGCAATCGCCTCCGCCGTCAACCGCCTGCGCGACAGCAAAGCCAAGAGCCGCATCGTGATTCTGCTCACCGATGGAATCAACAACCGCGGTGAACTGACGCCTGAAAACGCCGCGCAGGCCGCCGCCGCGCTCGGCATCAAAGTTTACACCATCGGTATCGGTGGCGGACTGCCGGTCAAGCGGGGATTCTTCACTCTGCCGCCGCAGGAAATTGATGAAAACACGCTCAAACGCATCGCCGAACGGAGCAAGGCGGAGTTCTTCCGCGCCCGCGACCTGAAGACACTCGAAGAGGTTTATGACCGGATCGACAAACTTGAGAAAACTGAAATCGAAATGCAACAGTTTACCCGCTTTGAAGAAAAAGCCGGCGGCTGGCTGATCGCCGCGCTGATTTTCCTGACTTTGGAAAAAGCATTTTCGCTCTCACGCTTCGGAAGGATTCCGGAATGAGATTCGGCGCTCCAGAATTTATCAAATGGCTTCTGCTGATCATCCCGGTGGTCGTGCTGTTCATCTGGATGCACAGGCAGCGCGCGGTCCGGCTAGCGCGGCTGATTTCTTCCAGTGTTTGGGAAACCGTCATTCCGGGTCATAGCAGGAAAAGCGGTCGCCGCCGCATCGTCCTGCGACTGCTCGCTTTGCTCTGCATCGGCCTGGCGCTGACCCGTCCGCAATGGGGCTCGCACTGGGAAGAGGTCAAACAGCGCGGCCTGGATATCATCGTCGTGCTCGACACTTCCAAGAGCATGCTGGCCGAGGACATCAAACCCAACCGCCTGAAACAGGCGCAATGGGCCGTACGGGATTTTGTGAAACAGTTGAAAGGCGACCGGATCGGACTGGTCGCTTTTGCCGGCAGCAGTTTTCTGCAATGCCCCGTCACGGTTGACTACGCCGCGTTCACGATGATGCTCGACGACATCTACGCGGGGATTATCCCGCGAGGCGGAACCGCCATTGAACAGGCGCTCAAAACTGCGGCGGACAGCTTTGATACCAAGTCCGAGGCCGACCGTGTGATCATTCTGATCACCGATGGCGAGGATCATGAAGGCGATCCGATGCGCATGGCCGAACAGCTCCGCAAAGACAAAATCAAACTCTTCTCCATCGGTGTCGGCACTCTCGAAGGTGAGCTGGTTCCCTCAACGGAAGGTTATGTCAAAAACCCGCAGGGACAGGTTGTTAAA
>JBAWXO010000509.1:0-1541 GCA_037144035.1 Kiritimatiellales bacterium | reverse complement strand
GTATCGCAGGCGTCCCGCCTGCCTTGTTGCGACAAATTGAACAGAAAGTGCTATATCCCGCGAGGTAAAGAAAAGCGGCGATACGGAATACCTTTTATCGCCGCACTCCACGGTGCTTCGCACAAAAGCCCCTCCAAGGTAGGGCGGCGGCGGATGGCCAAAACTCTCACTCCGATCATTCCTTTGCTTTACCTATAGACGGGCATTCTCGAAAATGATAATTTGTCCTCGTTTTCACGAAAAAGAACGGAATGGCCTATGTTACGGATACTTATCGTAGATGATGAACCAACCATTTTAAACCTGCTCAACAAGATACTCATCGGGCAGGGTTACGAAACCATGCCCGCCAGCAACGGCGAAAAAGCACTGCAACTCCTTCAGACCGAAAAGTTCGATCTGATGATTTCTGACATCAATATGACTCCTGTCAACGGCATGGAACTGCTCTGTAAAGCCGCCGAATCCTGGCCCAACATGGGCGTGGTCATGCTCACCGCCTACGGCACCGTCGCCACGGCGGTCGAAGCCATGAAAAAGGGTGCGTTTGATTACATCACCAAGCCTTTCAAGCTCGACGAGCTGGTGCTGACCGTTCAGCGCGCCCTCGAATATCACAATGCCATCACCGAGAACAAAAGTCTTAAGGCGCGCCTTGAATACAGGGAGCAGTTGGATGGCATCGTGGCCGAAAGCCCCGGCATGCGCACCGTGTGCCAAATGATCGAACGGGTGGCCCCCACCTCCACCACGGTGCTGATTTACGGCGAAAGCGGAACCGGCAAGGAACTGGTCGCCCGGGCCCTGCATCATTACAGCCCGCGCAAAGACGCAACCTTCATGGCCATCAACTGCGCCGCCCTGCCCGCCCAGCTGATGGAATCGGAAATGTTCGGCTACGTCAAAGGTGCCTTCACCGGGGCCAACGCTACCAAGGTTGGACTCTTTGAAACCGCACACGGCGGCACCCTGTTTCTGGACGAGATCGGCTCCATGCCGATTGAAATCCAGTCCAAACTGTTACGTGTACTCCAGGATAAGAAAATCCGCAAAGTCGGCGGCTCCGACCATACGGAAGTGGATGTGCGCATCATTGCGGCCTCTAACGAAAAACTTGAAAGCCTTATTGCGCAGGGCAAATTCCGCGAAGACCTCTACTACCGTCTCAGCGTTATCAGCATTGATATTCCACCTCTGCGCAGCCGCCCCGAAGATATCCTGCCGCTGGTTGACCACATTATGCGCCGCGAACTTGGCCCCGGCGCCGAACTTCCGCTTATTGCCCATGAAGTACAAAACATTCTCGATAATTACAATTGGCCCGGCAACGTGCGCGAACTGGAAAATTCCATTCAGCACGCCCTTACCTTTGCGCAGCAGGGGCCCATCACTAAAGACACCCTGCCCTCAAAAATCGTCAATGCCGTCGAAGAAGGAATTAAATCCGGCGTGATTACCAGCCGCCACGATCAATTTAAGGGCAAATCGCTCAAAGTGTTCCTGCACGATAAGGAAAAAGAGTTTCTCCAGCGGACGATTGA
>JBAWXO010000508.1:0-1569 GCA_037144035.1 Kiritimatiellales bacterium | reverse complement strand
GTGTGCGCAGATAAGAACTGAATCGGCCCCAGCCGAACTGACGCCGGTCGCTACCGTCGCAGAGCATTCCGTCCACCACGAACGTGATGATCTTCGGGCCGCCGTCTATGATGATGACGGCGTGATGGTGCTTGCCAGCCTGTAGGAGTCCACTGTCGCTGGACCATGCGGCTTCGGTGCGGCCGTCGTGCAGGGCAACACGAAGTGCGCCGTCTTCCGCACTGGAAACGAAAATGCCTTTGCCGGAGGCGTCACGACTGTCGAGCAGAATTTGTCCGGGTGTGAGCGCGGCGAGTTTCAGCCAAAGGTCGAGCGTGAACCCCGTGCGGAGATCCTGGCTGCGCATGTCTCCGAATTTACTGTCGCGCTGGTTGAAGGCCGGCAGTTTGGGCATAGCAACCTGAGCAGGAATGGAACCGGAGTGACTCAAAATAACACCATCGTCAGAAGCAGTACGGACATCCCATTGATTAAAAAGTCCATCAAGCAACGATGCGGAAATTTCATGAACACGCCCAGCGGCCTTTTGGGTCTCGGTGACAAAAAACCCACCGTTTTCTTCCACCAGGTCGGGATAGCTCATGCGGATGTAGGGGTCGTCATCGTAAAGCAGAATCTCTGGTTGCGACCACTCAATCATGAGACCCTGCGGGGTGTCTATTTCGCGGCCGGCCATCATCCAGACGGGATTGCGATCATCGTACGGACTACGGCCATTTTTTCCGCCTGCTCCAAGTTCTTTGATGAACCGTCCGCCATGATTATGGAACCAGTAGAGGAACTTGCCGTTGGAACATTTCCAAATGAAATTGGCAGCGCGCGGGTGTTTGACGCGCCTGCCACCGGGCGTATAAGTTTTATAAGCAGGAGTGCTCCATGTGCGGGCTCCGTCGCGGCTGTAGGCGCATGCGGGCCAGCCGTCAATGGTACGGTAAACGCAGTAGAGCGAACCGTCGCTAAGAGATACGAGGCTCTGCTCTTCAGCAACGCGGCCGCCGCCGGGCGGCGTGCGCAGACCGACGGTGCCTTCAGGCAAAGTCTCAAAGATAATTTTTGCGGGATCACGTTCGGTCAGGAGGTTGGTGCTCTTGAGGAAAGCGCCTTCCGACTGAGCGAAAGTGCCCTCGCCCATGGCACCGACTTTGTGCATCACTAAAAAGGCCGCTTTATCGAGAATCAGCGGACGCCCCACGTTCCAGAAGAGCTTTAACTTGCCACCGTAGGCGTTGTTGAGGTCACAGTCGAATGCGCGCATGGGAACATCATAACGTTGTGCCGACCAGATACGGCCGTGATCGTCGGAGTATTTGAAAACATAATGGCCGAGCGAGTCCACGCGTTTAAAGACGCCTTCGTGTGCGTCCTTGCGTTTGCAGTCATCTGCATCCTCGCGTTTCACTTCGGAAACGCGGTCGGTATTATGGTTATAGAAACAGTAGATGCGTCCGCCAGGCACCTTGAGCAGCACGGCGTAAGAGGCTTCAGGTCCCTCTGAAGGCTCTACATCAACGGGCGGTTCCCAGGTTTTTCCATGGTCTGTACTTCGCATGGAAACCACATGCTGGCCTG
>JBAWXO010000507.1:0-1588 GCA_037144035.1 Kiritimatiellales bacterium | reverse complement strand
CCGCATGATATTCGGTTTATAGACAAGGCAACCGAGACGGTTGCGATACGTACCGCCGCCGTCCCGGCGGCCTTGATATAAATACCGAACCTCATACGCATCTGGTATGATAATCGTTTTGGTAGCGCCGAGTACTATAGCGGGCGGCATTACGGAGGATAGCGTATCCGACCTTGAGTCCTCCCGACAACCATTCACCACGAATCGATAACGTTCTGAACCGAGGGTGAAAAAACTATTCAAATGTCAAAGAGCCACACCTTAGAGGAGAAAAATCAAACCAAATTTTTCACTCCTACATACGCAAATCAACAATCCAATCATCCGAAAATAGAGCGGGAACGTCTGGCAAAAGGTGCGCATTGCCCTTTGTGCGGAAACGGAATCATTGAGCCGCAGGATTCTGTTTCCCACCGGCGGTGATTGGCGAGTGCCAGCGCCATGACACAATCGTCGTGAAAGCCTGACGGAGCGCTGTAGCTGATATGGCCGCGCGGGGAAATTTCGTATTCGTAGCGCTGGATTTCGTGCGTTAAAACCTGCCACTCTTCAGGCCAGCTCACTTTCTGCTGTTCGATGGCGACAATCAGCCGCTGAACCAGTTCCACCTTGGACTGAGCAGTAAACTTGAACGGTTCGATATTTGAATAACGACGGACAAGGTCATCATAGATCGGATCCCCGACTCCGGTGGCGTCCAGAATCAAACGGCCCTGCCATTTGCGGGCAAAGCTGAGGATGCGGTCTTTCTGGATCGGCCAGTTGAGCTGGTTGAAACGTTCCATTTCCAGACAGCGCCCAGTGCGCTGGTTCATGGCAACGAGCACGGTAAAGTCGGTGTGCTTGGCCACGTCGCAACCGATGACCACCGACCCGGCGCGGTCGTCACGGGTAAGACTCTTTTGCGGGAAGAGGCATTGGCTGACGCCGCGGAACACGCCTGCCGAGTCTTCAAGGAATTGCGCTTCGTATTCCTGCTTAAACACGTCAGCCGGCAATGACCGTTGGGCATCCTCCCATTCCGACAGCGGGAAAAACGGACTGGCCATACTGGGGAACTGAAACGAGCGGTAGTCCTTTTCGTTCGGATCGAGCCCGCGCGTAAACAGATCGTAAAACCAGTTGCGGCCTTTCGGTGTTGAGATGAACACGGCCCAGCCCAGGGTCTGTGCAATGGTTGGGCGCAAGATATAGTTCCAAACATCCGGGGGGATCATGGCCGCTTCATCGACCACAATCCCCTTGAAGCCGTAGCCGCGAATGTTTTCCGGATTATCGGCAGACAAAAACCAGACACGGCTTTTTTCTCCGCCCTCCGCGAGAAACTCCACACGGGCGGGAGCCCGGCCGACAAAACGAGGCTGGCCGATCTCGGCCGCCTGCATGAACGCCTCGCGTCCGCGCTCGGCCACGTTATAGGTCGGCGCAATCCAGCCGTAATCGCCCGGCGCCTCCCCACCGCGATCCAGCAGCTCACCGGCCAGACAAAGCGTCTTGCCGAACCGTCGTCCCGTACAGACCACGCGGAAGCGCGCGGCCCGGGCATTATGAATCAACTGTTGGCTGATGTGGGGTCGGTATCGCAAAG
>JBAWXO010000506.1:0-1602 GCA_037144035.1 Kiritimatiellales bacterium | reverse complement strand
ATACCGTCGGCCGCCTCGACGTCATGAGCGAAGGACTTTTGCTGATTACCAATGACGGCGATCTGGCGCACCGCCTGATGCATCCGCGCCACAGCATTGAGAAAAAGTATCAGGTCTGGATTGACCGCGAGCTCACTCCGGAAGAAATTGACCGGATGCTCAAAGGCCTCAACTGCCGAGGCGAAAAACTGAAAGCCCTGCGTGTGGCTCCTCTTGAAAGCAAACGAGGCTGCCAGCCTCGTTCGGAAAAACCAACGAGCTTTTCTCGGGCAAACGAGGCTGTAATCCCCGTCTGTGGATATACGCTGACCCTTGGAGAAGGGCGCAACCGCCATATCCGCCGCATGATGGACGTGCTCGAATGCAAAGTCGTCCGTCTCGTGCGTGTTTCGGTTGGTCCGCTTCGTCTTGAAAAACTCCGCACCGGCGAGCACCGGGAGTTGGCGCCTTCAGAAGTGGAACAGCTCAGAAAGGCCGTTGGACTTTCTGAGGAACTATGAATGATGAAATATGAAAAAGGTAGATACCGCTTTCATAGTTCATCTCTCATACTTCATATTTTTCACAGCACTTTGAGCGTGCTTTGAAATTCAACACCGCTTTTCTTGATCGCATCGGATGATCCGAGAACGGAAGTAACGGCATTTTCCATACTAAGGAAATCGGCGAATTTCTTGAAATCCGCCGCCGTGGTGGAGAGCAGTTCATCGCGCATTTTCTGCCGTCTTTCATCCGTCTGGCCGGTCAGATAACGCAGTAAATCGACGTACCCTTCGGCGTCGGGCAGCAGATAGGTGTCGATGCCGCCGATAGCGCCGATGCGTGCGCGGGTCAGCTCATCCTCGTCGAGAGGGTGGCTTCTCAGGAAGTTGGCGGTCTGTCCGTACGCATCGAGCGTATCGGTCAGATTCGGGTCGCGGTACGAGGCAAAAGCCAAAACGCCGCAGTTCGGGTCAAACCCGCAGATGGCGCCGTAAGCACCGCCTTGCACGCGGACTTTTTCCCAAAGCCACGCGGTGCGCAGATATTTGGTGATGACCAGCGCGGAGCCGCCCATTTTATAACCGTTATCGAACAGGTTGATAGCGCGACCGACATAGTTGACGCGCGAAGGGATCAGCAGGGCTTCTGATTTCGACGGCATCTCTTCGAAATTCCACTGCTTTAAAAACCCACCCCGGCCTTCGGCCACCCCTCCAGAGGAGGGGATTCCATTCGCGTTAATTCGCGTTAATTCGCGGTTAGAGTTTCCCGATGTTGGAAAATTCAGCAGGAATTTTTCCAGAGTTTTGAAAGCCGGCGCGCGGTCTTTGCCATCGGCGGTGATGTTGACGATGAGTCCACCGACGATAAGTTTTTGCAAAATGCCTTCGAGTCGCGCGACAGTGCCGGGCCAGTCTTCTTTCATTTTTTTCTGCATGGCGCGGTGGAAAAAGAGGGCGTCGATACCGCTCAGTGCTTCACCGGCGCGGTGCGCTTCGTGGTAGTGCGCTTTGAGGCGCGAGAGGACGGCGGAGTGTCCGCTGGGCACCAGCGAGCCTTCCATTTCGGCTTTCTGTTCCAATAGAATTTCTTTGAAGCGTTTACGGTCGTTGAAAGCCG
>JBAWXO010000505.1:0-1604 GCA_037144035.1 Kiritimatiellales bacterium | reverse complement strand
GGTCGATCACCTGAACCACAGCCGGATCGTCCGGTTTGGCCCAAATCGTTCTGTAGTATTTTCCGCTGATTTTCATCTGTACAACCCAACTTTAAATTTTCATTCGATTCCTGTTAGTCATTGGACACGGTTTTCGCTAAGTTCGCGAGGAATTTAGATGATCACAAATGGATCAAACGACAAAAAGGAGTAAAAATGGATCTCAAACTGATTGCAAATACGATTCGCGGGCTTTCAATGGACGGCGTACAGGCCGCTAATTCGGGACATCCCGGTATGCCGATGGGTATGGCCGATGTCGCCGCCGTTCTCTGGACCCAATTCCTTAAACACAATCCGCAGAATCCGCAGTGGGCCGACCGCGACCGCTTTATTCTCTCTGCCGGCCACGGCTCGATGCTGATCTACAGCCTGCTGCACCTCGCAGGTTACAATCTGCCGCTCGAAGAACTCAAAAAATTCCGTCAGTGGGGCAGCAAAACGCCCGGCCATCCGGAATACGGCCACACCGTCGGCGTCGAAACCACCACCGGCCCGCTCGGTCCGGGTTGCGCCAACGCGGTCGGTATGGCGATTGCCGACAAAATGCTGGCTTCGCGTTTCAACAGCAACGCACACACGCTGGTGGATCACTACAGCTATGTGCTCGCCAGCGAAGGCGAATTCATGGAAGGCATCTCGCACGAGGTGTTTTCGATGGCGGGCAACCTCGGCCTCGGCAAGCTGATTCTGTTCTACGACCAGAACTTCATCAGCATCGAAGGCGACACGCACATCACCTACACCGACGATGTAAAAAAACGCATGCAGGCCTACGGCTGGCACGTTCAGGAAATCAACGGCCACAACACCGACGAAATTGCCGCCGCCACCAAAGCCGCGCAGGCGCAGACCCGCAAGCCGTCCGTTATTATCTGCAACACCACCATCGGTTACGGCGCCCCCAACAAGGCCGGTTCACATGATTGCCACGGCGCGCCGCTCGGCGAAGAAGAAGTAAAGCTCGCCAAAGCCAACCTCGGCATTTCGCCCGAAAAGTTTTTCGTTCCCGAAGAAGTGCGCGCCGCCTTCGCTCAAGTCGCGAAACAGAACGCCGCGATCGAAGCAGAATGGAATTCGACCTTCGCCGCCTTCGAACAGGCTAAGCCGAAAAAGGCCAAGGAATGGGCCGCCTGCCTCAGCGGCGAACTGCCGGCCAACTTTGCGAAAAAGATCGCGGACTTTGAACCCGGAACGACCATCGCCACCCGCGCGGCTTCCGGCAAGGTGCTTCAGGATCTCGCCAAAGCGGTACCGTATCTCGTCGGAGGTTCAGCTGACCTCGCGCCGAGCAACAACACCTATCTGAAAGACATGGGCGATATCAGCAAGAAATCCTTCAAGGGCCGCAACTTCCACTACGGCGTACGCGAACTGGGTATGGGTGCCGTCATGAACGGCGTGCAGTTGCATGGAGGTTTCCGCATCTACGGTGCCACCTTCCTGGTGTTTGCCGACTATGTCCGCCCATCCACCCGCCTCGCCGCGTTGATGAATCTGCCGGTCATTTATGTCTACACCCACGACAGCTTCTACGTCGGCGAAGACGGCCCGACCCATCAGCC
>JBAWXO010000504.1:0-1609 GCA_037144035.1 Kiritimatiellales bacterium | reverse complement strand
CCCGTCTTCCACCGGATCCGCCCATGAACGTAACTGTGGGTAATACCAAGCAATCGCTTTGGTAGAAAAATCAAGCAGTTTGCGGGCGAATTCCGGATTGAGAAGAAAATCGCAGAATAATTCATCTCCTCGGATCGAGCTGGCAATGTCAATCGGACAGGCATGTCCGCGTACCGACAACAGAAAAGAGCCGTCTTTTTTACTGCGCAGATAATCATATCCCTCTTTCATATACCGGTACCAAGGGTTATGAACCGCATTTGAAAAGTTCTCCATTACTTTTAGGTCGTCAGGGTCTTTTACAAACGGCACGCCTACGCAGGTGTCTTTCTGCAACTGGACCTCGGCACCAAGCCAGGCCGAATGTTCGGCCCATCCAAAGAAGGGGCAAACTGAAGGGATCGTGTCATCGTCCAGCCCTGCATTTGTTTCCCATAGACATTTCGCTTTCGCCAGCAGATAATCCATCCAGACGGACAGATCCTTATTCAGATCCAGATCGGCCAGAGATATGACATCGGGCTGTTCACAGGGAATTTTTACACTGACCAGATAATTCCCCGGCTCGTTGCTACCCAGAAATCTCCGGGCTCTTGGCACAACCCTGCTTATCCTTTCTTCTAAACTCCATCCGACTGCCATACTGTTCTCCTTATGTTTCCTGCAAAAAATTACCAGAATATCTCGGCAAAAATCACTTTCCTTGAACCAGACTCGCGATTTCTTGTTCACTTAGCGCATGATTATAGATTCTCACATCATCCATAAACCCTTTAAATCAGGCTCTGCTCCCCGCATTATATCCCAGCGCAAAAGATTTTATGGTTATATCAAAATTGCTGCTCATCTGCTTACGGAGCACGAGGCTCTCCGCCGCGGGCATCGTCGGAATAAACCGGAGCACTCCATCCGGAGGTCTTAATCTCGAATTTTTCGCCGACCGCATTCGCCAAATTGCCATCAAGCTTCCAATGAGCGATAAGCTCTGCATCGGTCGTACACACACCCATCCATATCGCACTCGCAAAAACCACCATCGTTTTTTTATGAGCGACCTCCTGATATTTTCATTCCCTGTTAACCCATTTTTTTTCCGGTTCTGTTTGTCATCTTCGGCCCAGAAGAAAACAACAGCCGAGAGACGCCAGGGATTGATTCAGCGTAATCTGGCTCGCGCCGTCGCGGGATGTGATTTCCAAGGGTTGGAATTCTCCCTTGGCATCAACGCGGGACCACTTCAACTCGGCGAGCTCCTCCGTCAGGCGAATAGTCGCCGCATCTGCCGGTGCGGTACTGAGATTCCAGATCGTCAGCAGCATTTCCGGACCGGAACCCAGCTGAAGCGCCTTCAGCAAAAAGCACCCCTCGGACGTGGTTCTGGCGGGAATCGGCCGGCCTTGCACCCACTCAATCGCCCGCACAAGATTCGGTGCACTCCAGCAACTCATGAGCGATTCGCCGGCGGTTGCGTCAGCCAGCACATTGAGCAGGGCAAAACGCGCGCCGGAGGGGCTGGTCCACGTCATAAGATGGGGAACGCTGACCTGCTGATATTCATCCAGATAGTTCAAGAGAATGTTACTGCCGGGCGCGCTAACGCGGAACGGCA
>JBAWXO010000503.1:0-1620 GCA_037144035.1 Kiritimatiellales bacterium | reverse complement strand
ACTACGGCAACGACGAATATCCGAAAATGGTCTGCGTTGAAACCGCCAATTGCGCGCCGGATACGCTCAACCTGGCCCCCGACCAAACCCATGCCACCACTGCGCATATCCGCGTCGTAGCGTTGTAATCCGCCAGCCCGTCCCAGAGGCTGGAAACTCTGAAACTCCGGCAGCGGTCGGGTTGGAATTGACTGTTCTCCAGACGGTCACTAGCATGTCGCCCCTTATTTGAACCCGTTAAAGGACAATTTTATGGCCGGCGAATATGTTTACAACCTTCAGAACCTGACCAAACAGCACAACAAGAAAACCGTGCTGGAAGATGTCACCCTCGCCTTTTTTTTCGGCGCGAAGATCGGCGTGATCGGCGGCAACGGTTCCGGTAAATCGTCGCTCCTGCGCATTATGGCGGGCGAAGACACCGAATTCATGGGTCAGGTGGAGATTGCCAAACGAGCACGCATCGGCTACCTCGCGCAGGAACCGCAACTCAATAATTCCAAAACCGTCATGGGTAATGTGATGGAAGGCGTCGCCGCATCGCAGGCCATTCTCGACCGTTACAACGAAGTCTGTGACCTGATGGCGACCGAACTTTCCGACGAAGAAAGCGATAAGCTCAATGACGAGCTGGGCGAACTTCAGGACAAGATCGACGCGCAGGATCTATGGAGCCTCGAAAGTCAGGTCGAAATGGCGATGGATTCGCTCCGTCTGCCGCCGGGCGACAGCTCCGTCGAAAAACTTTCCGGCGGTGAAAAACGCCGCGTCGCCCTCTGTCGTCTACTGATTTCCAATCCCGATGTGCTACTGCTCGACGAGCCGACCAACCATCTCGACGCCGAATCGGTCGCATGGATGGAAGAATATCTGAAACGCTACGCGGGCACACTGGTTGTCATCACCCACGACCGCTACTTCCTCAACAACGTCACCGAATGGATTCTGGAACTCGATGGCGGGCGAGCCTATCCCTACAAGGGAAACTACGAAGCGTGGCTGTCGCAGAAACAGGCGATGCTCGAGACGCAGAACAAGCAGGCCGCCTCGCGCAGTAAACTGCTGACACGCGAACTCGAATGGATCCGCACCAACCCCTCCGGACGCCGAGCCAAAAGCCGCGCCCGCATTCAGAACTACGAACAGCTCGCCAAACAGGAAATCGACACACGCGAAGACAGCGTCGAAATTCAGATTCCTTCCAGCGAACGGCTTGGTAACCTCGTCGTACGCGCCGAAAACCTCACCAAAAACTATGGTGAACGCGTCATTTTCGAAAACGTCAGCTTCGACCTTCCACCCGGAGGAATCGTTGGCATTATCGGCGCCAACGGTGCCGGAAAGACCACCCTCTTCCGCATGATTACCGGACAGGAAGAACCGACCGGCGGAAAACTCGACATCGGCCCGACCGTCAATATTTCCTACGTTGACCAGTCGCGCGACTCGCTCGATCCCGACAAAAACATCTACGAAGAAATCTGCCGCGGCAACGAATGGCTCGACCTCGGCGGCAAGCGGATGAACGGCCGTGCCTACTGCGGCAAGTTCAACTTCAAAGGCGCGGAACAGCAGAAAAAAGTCGGCATTCTCTCCGGCGGTGAGCGCAACCGTGTCCAT
>JBAWXO010000502.1:0-1623 GCA_037144035.1 Kiritimatiellales bacterium | reverse complement strand
TGGAGAATGTGCTGCGCGACAATTATTTCGGCGGTAACGTTCAGAATATTGTTTTCCGGCAAGGTGACGGGTTCTCCAATAGTAAAGAACTGTTCAATAATGACACCGCGAAAAAACTGAGCGTGCAGGGGCTTCATGAGGTGGAGTTGAGCCAGTTCAACGATCCGGCGGTACTCGATTTCTCGCCGAAGGGGTCCGGAATGCCCGGGTTCAGCACGGCCTCCGCCGGACTGGTTAAGGACGAATTCCGGACGACGGGTCCGGACAAAAACGGCTATCGGGCCGCTGTCCGCGCGCATTTTCAGAGTGTTCCTTCGTATGATCCGTCCGCCGTTTATAATCCGGATGAAATCTCGGCGCGGCGGTTGAATACAGGGAAAATTCTGCTTCAATAAGGAGAGTAAACTGGTATGCAGGGGCGGGCTAAATTTTTTCTGATCTGTGTCGGTGGGCTGCTGATAGCGGCTGTCTCCGCCAGCGGATTTTTGTTTTCTCTCAGCAGCGAGCTTCAGCGCGATTTTTATGTTGCGCCGGACGGCAGTGATCTCGCCTCAGGAAAACAGATCGCGCCACTGGCCACGCTGAATGAAGCCGTGAAACGGATGCAGGCTGTGATTAAAACAAACAGTGGATCTGTTCCTGCCGGCGGACTGACTGTCTGGGTTAAGGGCGGGCTCTATACATATACAACAACTCTGACTTTAGGGGCCTCTTTTCAGGGAACTGAACGGGCTCTAATTGTAATTCGAGCTGTTCCCGGGGAAACACCGGTCTTTGACGGATCCATTTCGCTCGATGCCTCCTCTTTCCAACTCGTCACCAATGCCGCGATGCTGGCGCGGCTCAATCCGAACGCGCGCGGGCATGTGCTGGCGGCAACGGTCACAAATTCGGTCGTAACCAATTTTTTGTCTAAACGAACCAATCTCAATCTTGACGGGAAGATGATGCGCAAGTCGCGCTTTCCCAACGAAGGCTATGCCCACATTAAGCAGATTTTAGATAATGGGGCTGTATATATGGCGGGCCGGACACTGGGCGATCCGCCGGCTTATTCATGGGAAGCTCCAATCGGCGGTGAATTTATTTTGACGGAACAGCCGGGTGGGGATTGGGCGGCAGAGGCTGACGAGCAGAATGCGACGGTGACCGGCTATTTGGCCTACGACTGGTATAAAGAGACCCATTCGATCGCCCGCGTTACGAACGGTTGTATCAAACTATTGGATTACAGCTCCTACGGAGTGATTTCGACGGCATCTGTTCCACGCCGGCTGGCGGTGTACGGGTTGTTGTGCGAACTGGATGTTCCCGGCGAATGGTTTTTCGATAAAACAACCCAGACTCTTTTTATTTATCCGTTTACAGAGCTGACATCGGAATCTTCAATCGGGGTCTGGGCTGGCGGTCTTTTTGCCGACTTTAATCAGTGCGCTTATGTCACACTCCGGGATTTGACGATCACCGGTGCGGCAAACCTCAGTGATCCAGCGATGGTCCGAATGATTGGCGGCCATCACAACCGGCTGGCGGGCTGTACACTGAAGAATTCCGAACGGCTGGCGATTAAAATCGAAGGCGGGCAGTTCAACGGGATACAAAGCTGCGATGTATATGATGTGA
>JBAWXO010000501.1:0-1634 GCA_037144035.1 Kiritimatiellales bacterium | reverse complement strand
AGCTCTACGATCACCAGACCGATCCGCAGGAAAACGTGAACGTCGCCAAAGACCCGGCCAATGCCGCACTCGTCAAACAGTTGATGGCGCAATGGGAAAAAGGCTGGCAGGGAGCGAAGCCCCCGGCTGTTACGGCCAAATGGTGGCAATTTTGGAAATGCGATTAGTTGTCTGAGCAGAAAATTGTAAAAGTAGTGTCCCATATGAAACTGAATAGACTGATTCCTGCCGCTTTCTCACTCGCTGCCGGAACGCTGCCGGCGGTCGCCGGCACAGCTGCGCCGCAAAAGCCCAACGTGCTGTTCATTGTCGTGGATGATTTGCGACCGGAACTGGGATGCTACGGCAGGGACTATATTAAGAGTCCTAACATTGACCGCATCGCCAAAGACGGCATGGTGTTCAACCGCGCCTATTGCCAGCAGGCCGTCTGTTCGCCGACGCGGTCCAGCTTGATGACCGGCACGCGGCCCGAAACCACGAAGGTATGGGATCTTGTCACGCACTTCCGCAAGGCGTTGCCGGATGTCGTCACTCTCCAGCAGAATTTCAAGAACAACGGCTATTTTGTCCAAGGTATGGGCAAGATTTTTCACGGGGATCTCAATGACGAGCCGTCGTGGTCTGTTTCGTGGGTGAATCCAAAGGCGGAAACATATGCTCTTCCGCGAAATCCGGCTCAAGCGGATGGGGAACCTGATGCCCCCGCACCTCAGCAGAAGACTAAAAAAGGAAAAAAAACAGGCAGTGGCCCAGCCTATGAATGCGCTGACGTGCCCGACAACACCTATAAGGACGGCAAAGTGGCCGACCTGGCGGTGAAAGCACTGCAAGAGATAAGCAAAAAATCCGAACCGTTTTTCCTCGCGGTTGGTTTCGTCAAACCGCATCTCCCGTTCGTATCGCCGAAGAAGTATTGGGATCTCTACGATCCGGCGAAGATTCAGCTCGCGCCTAATAAGTTCCGCCCGAAAGATGCCCCGGAGTATGCCATTCTGCCCGGCGGTGAAATGCGCAAATACGACGGCATCCCCGAAGGCTCCATCCCCGACGACCTCGCCCGAACACTCAAGCACGGTTACTACGCCGGCGTGAGTTATACGGACGCGCAGATCGGAAAAGTGCTCGCGGAACTCGACCGGCTTGGTCTGCGGAAAAACACCATCATCATTCTATGGGGCGACCACGGCTGGAAGCTCGGCGAGCACGACGCATGGTGTAAACACAGCAACTGCGAGAACGATGTTAACGCACCGCTGATTCTTTCCGTGCCGGGCATGAAGAACGCCGGAGCCCGCACCGCCGCGCTGGTGGAGTTTGTGGACATCTATCCGACGCTGTCCGAACTGGCGGGTCTGTCTCGGGCGGAGAATCTGGAAGGCACCAGTTTCAAGCCGTTGCTCGACGATCCGAAACGGCCGTGGAAGACGGCGGCTTTCAGTCAGTATCGCCGCACGGAGCAGGGGGGATTGATGGGATATTCGATGCGCACCGACCGATATCGCTTCACCGTTTGGGTTGGCCGCACCGATCACTCGAGATTGGATGCCATCGAGCTCTACGATCATCAGACTGATCCGCAGGAAAACGTGAACATCGCCAAAGATCCGGCCAACGCGGAGCTCGTCAAACAG
>JBAWXO010000500.1:0-1634 GCA_037144035.1 Kiritimatiellales bacterium | reverse complement strand
GCCCCTCGGCATCACGCTGGGCGATTTGCTCTCGCACCAGTCCGCGTACAAATAGTAAACCGGAAAAAACCGTGGCCGCCAACACCCCAAACGCAACAGCAATTCCAAATCCATGTGCCCGGCGCGTTTGGGGAATTAATTTTCTTAGGTCAACCTTGCCATTCACGATTTTCATCCCTTGATTAAAGCTCAAATCCGACCCCGCCGCCCGCCATCCAGGTTTTATATCGGTCTCGCAAATCGTTACTCATGCTCCATTCGCGTTCGGCGAAAAGATAGGTCAACCAGCGCTTGCCCAACCGCCGCTCAACGCGCGCATCAAACAACATAGAAGAGCGCTCGAGCGGCTCGTCACCAATGCTTTTAACCGGATAATTATACCAGCTGAATCGCGCGTTCGTCTTAATTTCCCAAAGAGAGTTTTTCCAGCGCAACTGCTGTTTCAGTAGCAGGCGGTCGTAGTCGAAATACCCTGACCCGTTGTCCTGATTAACCATGTAGCTAAACCTACTCGTTGTCCGCCACTGCCGTGCCTTATCCCAATGATGCCGCCATTCACATCCAATCTCATTCTGTGAGGAAACCAGATCTGTATTCGTAATCGCCACCCCGAAACGATCCGCCTCCTTTCTCGAGTCGTACCAAATACGCTTCGATTGGCCAATGATTGAAATTTCGGACCGGTTACCGTAAGTGCGGATAAGACTCCCCGCTACCGCGGCATCCCAGTAATCAGACAGATCACCGCCGTACAGCTGCCGCGAACCTGAAACCTCGACTCGCACCGCCCAACCACCTCCAAGCGTGTGCTTCCAGTGCGGCCGAAGTGTATAGCTATGGCCGTCCACGAGCATACGCGTCACCACCGTCCCGTCTTCTGAGAGATCAACAACTTGATGCTGGTAAAGATAGCTGAACTGTCCACCCAGTTCATCAAGCGGCCCAACAGGCATCACCGCCTGCGCCGCGCTTGAAAAAAACTGCTCGTACTCCACTGACGGGACGTCGAGGTAGCGCGTGTCATCGGCCAAGACAAAAAAGCTCAGATAGGCGGCATTATCAGCAAGCCGGATGAACGAGGCGTCAGCCGCCGTATTAAAAAATGTACCGCTTTCCGGGGCGATGCTCGTGCGCAGAATATTATCCCGATAGCCGAAGCCGGTTGCCACACGTGCCGATGTGTCCCAAACGGATGGAGGCGAAAGATCAGCAACCTCGTCCGCAGCACAAGGAATTGAAAATAAAGCCAATAGAGCCAAGAGTGTTCTTGCGGTCACTGCCACACCTTTGTGTCCCAGTGCTGTTGCATAGCCCGTTTGTGCCTGGGCAATAAGTGCAGTAACAGGCGAGACCTGAGAACAACCTTTAAACTGCATCACTCATGTTTCCCTGCCTGCATGGGTTTCGTTTTGTTCCCTTCGATCCCCGTGCAATCTATATCGCACGAAGTCGCGTGTTACGCCAAGCAGTCGTGCCGCGTGTGAAGTGTTGCCGTCTGCCTGCTTCAAAGCAAGTTGCACCAGCCGATTGGTCGCATCTTCCATCATAAAACCCTTATCTGGAAAGCTATAGCCGGGATTCAACCAATCGTCCGCAGAGACGCAGGATGCGATCGGCGATGCTACCCGGCCTGG
>JBAWXO010000499.1:0-1648 GCA_037144035.1 Kiritimatiellales bacterium | reverse complement strand
GTTCCGCTCTATAAACTCGCCCGCAAGGGTCAGGAGGTTGAACGCGAGCTGCGCTTCATTCATATCTACAAATTCGCCCTAAAAGAATTCACCCCTCCGCGCGCCACCTTCGAGGTGAAATCCACCAAAGGCACTTATGTGCGGACCCTCGCCCACGACCTCGGGCGGCGCCTCGGCTGCGGAGCCTGCCTTTCGCAACTGCGCCGCACACAGTCCGGCGATTTCAGCCTTTCCAACGCCTGGAAACTCGACGACATTCTCACATGGGATCGCGCCGAACTTGAAAAACACATCGTTTCTGTTACTCAGTTACCCTGATGTTGCACGTTAAAAACCCCGCAGAGATTCCGCAAACGAACAAGCCTGTCGTTCTCGCGATGGGATGCTTCGATGGAGTGCACATCGGCCATCAAAAAGTCATCGCCGCCGCCGTCGAACAGGCAAAGTCCCGCGACGGCGAAACGTGGGTCTACACTTTTAATCCGCATCCGGCGAAAGTGCTCAGCCCCGAAACCGCGCCGCCGCTGATCAGCGTGGAAACCTGCCGGATGCGGCAGTTCGAAGCGCTCGGTGTGCACGGCGTCATTGAACTCCCTTTTGACAAAACCATCGCACATATTGAACCGGAAGAATTCCTTTCCAATCTTCGGAAAACTCTGCCGAAACTCAGCGGCATTGTTTGCGGCACAGACTGGTCGTTTGGTTATAAAGCGCAGGGAAAGTTCCAGGCCTTGGAAAAATTCTGCGCAATGCACGGCATCACCGCAACCGCTGTGCCGCCGGTTCTTTTTAATGGCGAACGGATTTCCAGCACGCACGTCCGGCAGGCGGTGCGCAAAGGAAATATTCCTTTCGCCGAACAATTACTGGGCCGTCCCTTTTGTATTTTCGGCACCGTCGTCAAAGGCTGCGGCATTGGGCAAGGGCTCGGCTTCCCCACCGCCAATGTCGAACCCGAAAACGAACTGCTCCCCGCGCCCGGCGTCTATGCTGCGTATACGCGGCGTCAGACGTCAGACGTCAGCTATCAGAAGTCAGATCTGACCTCCGATCTCCGTCCTCTAATCTCTGGCTGCCCCTCCGCTGTTTTCATCGGAGAACGCAAAACGTTCGACAACTACGATCCGGTAGTCGAAGCTTATCTGCTCGATTTTGCCGGCGATCTTTATGGACAGCAGATCGAAGTCTGTCTGGTCAGAAATGTCCGCGACGTTATGGCCTTCCCTTCCAAAGAAGCGCTGATCGAACAGATCAAAGAAGACGTCGCGCAAATTCGCCAGATACTGGCACCATAACATCCTCCGGCTTGCCGGAAAAATCCGGTTGTGTTAGTTTTCGAGTATGAAAAGCAAAGGACTTACAGATCGATTGTCTGCATTCCTTTTCTGGGATGTTGATTCCTCGGGAATCGACCCGGAAGCCCATCAGCAGTTCATCATACCGCGTGTTATGGATCGGGGAACTCTAGCGGATGTAAAGGCGGTCTGGGATTATTACGGAGAAGAAAAAATCAAACAGACACTCCTGAATGCCGCAACACTGGGCCGGAAAACCGTGGCTTTTTTCGCTAATCAATTCGACCTGCCGCGGAACGCCTTCCGGGCTTATCGCCATCCCTCAAATAATTGGCTCTCATGAAACTGCACAC
>JBAWXO010000498.1:0-1653 GCA_037144035.1 Kiritimatiellales bacterium | reverse complement strand
CATGGACAAACTCGTCGGCAAACTGCTTGTCGAACTCGACCGTCTGAAACTGCGCGAGAAAACCCTGGTCATTTACTTCGGCGATAACGGCACGGCCGGCGGGCATTCGGAAACGTCCACCGTCGGCGGACGACGTCTGCTGGGCGCGAAGGGCTCGATGTTTGAAGGCGGCAGCCGCGTGCCGATGGTCGTCAACTGGCCTGGCGTGACGCCCGTCGGCAAGGTTTCGCAGGACCTGATTGATTCCAGCGATTTTTTTCCGACGTTCGCCGAGATGGCGGGGGCGAAGCCGCCCGAAAAGATCATCATCGATGGACGCAGTTTTCTTCCCCAGATTCGCGGAGAAAAAGGCCAGCCGCGCGACTGGATATTTATTCAGCTCGCACGCAAGTGGTACACGCTGGAACACGGCTGGAAGTTGAATCAGGCAGGTGAATTGTACGACATGAGCGAGGCCCCCTGGGCGGAGAATCTTGTGCCGGCCGACACAGAGGATCCCGCCGCTATCGCCGCCCGTAAACGTTTGCAGGCTGCTCTCGATCAGTTGAATCCAGCCAGCGGTATTCTGGATACAGGTGACGGCACCGGCCGGCACGCCAACAAAGCAAAGAAAAAGGGGTCCGCTTCGTCAATCAGGAACACGGACGCGGAAAACTAATAAGGGAAGCAGTGCGCCTCCCGTGATGTGAAAGGAATGTGCGATATGAAACTGAATAAACTGCTTCCCGCCGCTGTCTCGCTGGTCGCCGGAGCGCTGCCGGCTGTCGCCGCCACCACCGCGCCGCAAAAGCCCAACGTACTGTTCATCGCTGTGGACGACCTGCGGCCCGAACTTAGTTGTTATGGCAAGGACTACATCAAGAGTCCAAACATTGACCGCATCGCCAAGGCCGGCATGGTGTTCAACCGCGCGTATTGCCAGCAGGCCGTCTGTTCGCCGACACGTTCCAGTTTGATGACCGGCACACGGCCCGATACCACGAAGGTCTGGGATCTCGTGACGCACTTCCGCAAGGCTCTGCCGGATGTCGTTACTCTTCAGCAGAACTTTAAGAACAACGGCTATTTTGTCCAAGGCATGGGCAAGATCTTTCACGGGAGCCTCGATGACCCGCAGTCGTGGTCCGTTCCATGGCAGACGCCCAAGGCGATCAAGTATGCGATCGAGGCAAACCGCGTGCTGGATGGACGTCAATACGATGGCGAACCAGACGGAGACCAGCCAAAGAAAAGTTCGGGCAAGCCGAACTCCCGCGGCCCCGCCTTCGAGGGCGCCGATGTGCCGGATAACACTTTCCAGGACGGCAAAGTAGCCGAGCTCGCTGTCTCCACGTTGCAAGAGCTCAGCAAGAAGAATGAGCCCTTCTTCCTCGCGATCGGGTTTATCAAACCGCATCTCCCGTTCGTGGCGCCGAAAAAATACTGGGATCTCTACGATCCCGCAACCATCCAGCTCGCCCCGAACAAGTTTTATCCGAAAGATGCCCCAGACTACGCTATCAGAAAAGGCGCTAATGAAGTAAACAACTACGATGGAATTCCCGCAAAAGGGGCAATTCCTGACGACATTGCACGTCAGCTCAAGCATGGCTATTACGCCGCCGTAAGTTACACAGATGCCCAGGTGGGAATGGTGCTCGACGAGCTGAAGCG
>JBAWXO010000497.1:0-1664 GCA_037144035.1 Kiritimatiellales bacterium | reverse complement strand
GTGGAAAAGCACCTTCGGGTGAGCGAGGCCGAGTTCCGCGATCTCGCGGAGGCCGGGCGGCTTCTTCGTCGCGCGGCAGAGTTGTATGCCAAGGACGGCGATACCGTTGGCTGTGAAAAAACGCGTCGCCGTTTGGATGAGTTGAATGCTCTTGAAAATCAATCCTCCGGGGTGCGGAGCAGAGAGGAAACGCCATGAGTTCTGGAAAAAAAGTTGCAGTGATCGGTTCGGGGCTTGGCGGGATTTCTGCTGCGATTTCGTTGCGGCAGGAAGGCTATGAGGTTGATCTCTATGAAAAAAATCAGCAGATCGGCGGCAAACTGAACCAGTTGCAATCTCAAGGCTACACCTTCGATCTGGGGCCGTCCATCCTGACCCTGCCGCACATTTTCGAGCGGCTCTTCGAACGCTCCGGCAAAAAGATGGCGGACTACATTTCCATCCGCACCGTCCGTCCGCATTGGCGCAATTTTTTTGAAGATGGCACGGTGATCAATCTGTTTCCCGAACCGGACAAAATGTCAGCGGAGGCCGAGCGCGTCGCGCCGGGTTCCGCGAAAGAGGTGGAGGATTTTCTTGCCTATGCGGCGCGGCAGTACGACCTGGTCGATGTCGGCTATTTTGAGGCGGGGCTCGACACTGTCCGCGACTTCCAGCGCTTTTACGGCTTCTGGCAGTTCATGCAGTTCGATTTGCTGCACTCTATGCACGGCGGCGTCGCCAAACGCATTCACGATCCGCACCTCCGCAATTTGTTCGATTTTTTCATCAAATACGTCGGCTCGTCCGCCTACGATGCCCCCGGCTTCATGAACTGTATGCCGATCATCCAGTTCCGCTACGATCTCTGGTATGTCGACGGCGGAATGTACGGCATTGCCCGCGGTCTCGGTCGGCTGATGGACGAACTCGGCATCCGCGTGCACCTCAACTGCGAAGTCAAACGGATTGAAAAATCGTTCGCCCGGGTCAGTGGTCTTGAGTTCACCGACGGAACCACGGCCCGCACAGATATTGTGGTTTCCAACATGGAAGTGATTCCGGCCTATCGCAATCTGCTCCACGAAAACGGACGTTATTTCCAAACCTTGGAAAAACGGCTGGAGCCCGCCTGTTCCGGCCTTGTACTCGACCTGGGCCTCGACTGCAAATATGAGCAGCTCGCCCACCACAACTTTTTCTTTTCCGGCAATCAGAAGGAGCATTTCCGGAGCGTCTTTCATCAGAAGAAGATCCCGCACGATCCGACGATCTATCTCGTCGCCGCCTCGCGCACCGACCCGTCGGTCGCGCCGCCCGGCTGCGACTGTTTGAAAATTCTGCCGCACATCCCGTACATCAACGACAAAAACCCCTATACGCGCGACGATTGTCTCGCGCTGAAAGAGCGCATTCTCGACAAACTCGAACGCATGGGGCTGACCGACCTGCGCAAGCATATCGTCTTTGAGCACGTCTGGACACCCTTCGACATTCAGCAAAACTATTATTCAAACGGCGGCTCCATCTACGGCGTGGTTTCCAACCGTTGGAAAAACTTCGCCTTCAAAGGGCCCAAGCAGAGCCCGCTTTACAAAAACCTTTTCTTCACCGGCGGCTCTGTCAATCCCGGCGGCGGTATGCCGATGGTGACGCTATCAGGGCAATTAGTGCGTGATAAAATT
>JBAWXO010000496.1:0-1670 GCA_037144035.1 Kiritimatiellales bacterium | reverse complement strand
GGGGTGTTTTTTATTGGTCTAATGCGACCTTACGTCAATCAAATGCTTTTGCCCGTTACGGCAATAATCCTTTTGGTCGTGATTGGATCTCGTCTGAAAAATCGTTGCAGGTGCTCCGATCTGAAAAAAATCGTCGCAGCTGCTCTTTTTTTGTTATTTTTCATCAGCCGAATGAGCATTGGTGCCGCATCTGATAAAACGCTAAATTCATTTGCCGAGTTTGATGCATCGTCGCAAATTGGCCGGAATCCGCGTCTGGCTAGCGTTGATATTCGTAATTGGGAAAATAGTCCACTTCTCCCGAAGTTTATAAATACTAAGCTAAAGACATTGATGGGGCAACGTTGCCTGATGCTCACCGTGTTGGATGCCGACCGGAATTCGACGACATTATCTTCCGTTCTCGATGCAGAGATTCTCCCTGGTAGCTCAATGGCAGCGTTGGCCTATTTGCCTCGCGCCGCCCTGATTGGCATCTTTTCACCTTGGCCAGATCGCTGGTTGTACGCCTTGCACCATAAATCATTTTTTTATGTAGTCACTCCCTTCGAGGCGATGGTTATTTATCTTGGTATTGTTGGCATAGTTATCTGGGTGTTCCGCCACAGACAATGGCTTTTAGCAGTGCCTATTACAATTTCCCTCTTCATAATGACGATATATGGTATGACCACTCCTTTCCTCGGGGCGTTGTATCGTTATCGATATCCTTGGTGGATGCTTTTAATTTGTCTTGGGGTAGCCTCTTGGGGATCATTAATTCAAAGTCACTGGCGGAGTCATCGGGATGTTAAACCCTCAGAAAATAAAAGTTGCAATGCGTGGAAGGCTGAATGAATAACCAGCCTTTAGTAAGTATCGGGCTATCGGTGTACAACGCTGGAGAGGCGTTGCGCTCAGCTCTCAGATCCATCCTTAATCAGACCTATTCCAATTGGGAGCTACTGCTGATTGATGACGGGTCAACCGATGAGACATCCTCCGTCATTTCAGCAATCAAAGATCCTCGTATTCGTTATTTTTCTGACGGTATAAACAAAGGATTATCGGCTCGTCTTAATCAGGCGGTGAATTTAGCGGAGGGGAAATATTTTGCCCGCATGGATTCCGATGATATTTCGTACCCTGAGCGCTTGGCTCGGCAAGTTGAGTTCTTGGAAAAAAATATTGATGTTGATCTGGTCGGGACAGGCATGGCTGTTTTTAAAACGGGAGGCGTGCTTCTTGGTCTTCGCTCGGCGCCCCAAGCACATGAAAGCATCTGCTGTCGACCCGACGGGGGATTCCGATTGTTTCATCCGACATGGATGGGTCGACGCGAGTGGTTTTCCGAACATCCATATGCTTTGAGCGCCTTATTGTGTGAAGATCAAGATTTGCTTCTCCGGACGCATCAAATGAGCCGGTTTGCAAATCTTTCGGAGCCTCTATTGGGTTATAGAGAGGAAAAACTTTGTCTTAGAAAGCTGTTGAGAACGCGGTTTTATTGGGCGCAGAGGCTTTTTAGATTTTGGGCGAGAGCGAAGAAGCGGCCGATTGGTGCATGCATTGCGGTGGTGAAGCAGGGAATGAAAGCAGCTTGCGATATTGTGGCGGTGTTGACGGGACTAAACTATATTTTACTTAGACATAGGGCTTCGCCAGCCGATATGGAGACTGGTGCGGAGTGG
>JBAWXO010000495.1:0-1671 GCA_037144035.1 Kiritimatiellales bacterium | reverse complement strand
CAGGACAGAACCGGAACCCTCCGAAGTTTTCAGGACGTTTCACACCCCATTTCCCGATCCGTGCGGTAGGATTCGCGCGGGAGGTGCCAAATGAAAACAAATACCGTCGAAGTGACGCGAGAGAATCTTTATGCAGAGGTATGGACTACGCCCATGATCAAGCTGGCAAAAAAATACAGCCTGTCGGATGTGGGCCTGCGCAAAGTGTGTAAACGGAATAATATCCCGACACCACCCGCCGGATACTGGGCAAAACTGGAGAATGATAAAAAGGTTAAACCTATCCCCCTTCCTCCGATGGAGAATGCTGCGCCGATTATTTTCCACATGATGTTTGATAACATCGGGCAGGAAGACCCGACCCTGCCGGATCAGGTGCGACAGTTGATTGATCGCGAAGAAAAATCAGCAGAGAAAATTGTTGTTCCGGATAGCATGATCTCTCCGCATCCAATTACTCAGGAAATCAGCGAGAAACTGCAAGACGGCAAGGTCGATTATTACAAGCGAATCAATTCTGACTGCGTTCCGCAAATCTGGGTCAGCAAGCCTCTGATCCCCCGGGCCCTGCGGATCATGGATACGCTGATTAAAGCGCTGGATGAACGGGGATTCATTGATGGGATTTTTGAACAGTCGGTGGCATATGGAATTTTTGAAGACATTGACTCCGAACTTTCGGAACGTGCCAAGAAACGTATTCGCGAAACAGGAGAAACCCACCGCTATGAATTTGACTATGAACGGAAACCATCAGGACGACTGAAGCTGGAAATATTGACCACCATGACCTTTCACAGTAACGGTTTGCAACGAAACTGGAAGGATGGGAAGACCCAATGCATTGAAAACTGCCTGAATGAATTTATCTGCGGGCTGATCCGCTGGTCGGCTGTCGAACGGGAACAACGGCTGGAATGGGATCGATGGGATCGCGAGCAGGAGGAAAAGAAACGCATCGCCCGGGAAAAGGCGGAGCGTGCCGCCGCCTTGCAGGCAAAAAAGGATCAACTGCGCTGGGATGCCGATCGCTGGGAGAAAGCCGACCAAATCCGAAGATATATCGCAGCACACGAAGCCAAAAGAGGATCCTGTGAGTGGACAAAATGGGCAAAAGAAGAAGCTGACCGGATTGATCCCCTGGCCAAGTAGAATAAGTGTCTCGCTTGTCAAAATCGGCGACTATGGCAATGGCGGGAGGCCCAGCTCTTTCAGAAATCCGTTGTGCTTCTCCGTTGCGGATCGGATGGATTTTTCAATCTGAACCAGTTCGTCATGCGTTGACGCGAGGTCGATTTCGGCCTCGGCTGTGGCGGTGCTGATGTAGCGGGAAATGTTCAGATTGAAGTCATTCTTTTCGATTTCAGCCATTTCTACGCGGCGGGAGTAGCGGGACTCTTCTTTCCGGTTTTTATAGGCATCGATAATTTTGGCGATGTGATCCTTGCTGAGCTGATTCTGCCGCTTCCCTTTTTCAAAGTACTCGGCGGCGTTGATGAAGAGGATGTCATCGGGCTTCTTGCATTTTTTGAGCACGAGGATGCAGACCGGAATGCCAGTGGAGTAAAACAGATTGGCGGGCAGACCGATGACGGTGTCGATGTGGCCGTCCTTCAATAGTTTGGTGCGGATGCGTTCCTCGGCTCCGCCGCGGAACAGCACGCCGTGTGG
>JBAWXO010000494.1:0-1679 GCA_037144035.1 Kiritimatiellales bacterium | reverse complement strand
CAAATTGAACAGAAAGTGCTATAAACATGCCCATAAAGTTTTCTTTCACGGCTCGCCTCTATTTTCTGCCCGCATTTTTTCGAGCATCCAATTCCGTCTCGTCATGAAGCTTTCGGGTCGAAGCGCAGGGGAAACCGGGTGTAGTTTTCCGTGCTAAACTTCTCATTCTTCCGCGCCCAGGGTGCGCCCATTTCAGAAAACAACGCATTGGCGGCAAAGGCTTGTTTGAGAGTCTCCCCGGCGCCTTCGATGACAATCTGCGTGGCGGTGCCGACTTTTACACGACTGAGATATTGTTCGGGAATCGAGCAGATCGTGCCGGCGGAATCGAACGCACCGTTAATGACCACTGTAAACGGGCGGATCATATCCAGATCGCCGCAGAATTGCTCGCCGGTGCGAATGGCGCGGCACAGCTGCTGAATCATTTCAATCCGGTCTTCCTGATAGGCTTCGTGCTCTTCCACCGTTCCGTCGGTGAACTCAATTTTTAACGTTTTGAAATTCTCAAAAGTTATCACAGCCTTTTCGGTTTCGATCACCGTCCTGGGCGCAATTTCGGTTTTGGAGCCCAAGGTAAACCAGGTCAACAGTTCCACACCCTCACGAGTCATAATGCGCAGACAGCTGGTGTCTTCGCTTTCGATCTGGTTACAGCGATAGAGCTCAGCCTCCACCGTAAGCGGCTCCGCCAGGGCGTTCTGCTGCGTTCCCGCAAAAAACAGGCTGTTGCAGAGGACATGAGCAAACGGATTGTTGATATCGCCGTCCAGAATCCACTGCCCGTTTTGCTGCACTTTGCCGGCCCAGCTGTTGCGCGTGAAATACGCGTCCGTCCGGGTCCAAGCCCCGATGCTTTTAACCCGGAGTACTTTCCCAAAGCGTCCAGCCAGCAGTTCTTTTTTCAGTTGCTGAACTAAAAAGGCATAAAGCGAATTAAAACAGACCGCAACCGGCAGACCGGCGGCTTTGGAAGCTGCGGCGAGGTCATCAAACTCCTGCACGGTGGCCACCGGCGGTTTTTCCATAAACACGGGGAACCCCGCGGTCAGGCACTGCTTGCTGATCGTGGCGTGCAGATGGATCGGCGTCGGATTAACGACGACTTCAAACTGCCCGAAGACCAGCATTTCTTCCACGGTTTGGAAAACACGGATTCCACGCTCGCGGCAGTACTGCGCACCGGAACTGTTCATATCTCGCGAGGTCGCGGCGGTGATGGTTCCGGCATGCGAAACCGACAAGATTCGCTTGATCAGCTGAAAGGCATAGCCACCACACCCGATCACTCCAATTTTTACAGGCTCATTTATCATATTTAATTTACCAGATTCCATTGTTTTGGATTGAGGGGCAGGATTTGTCCAGAATCGGCAGAGACGCGCGCGCCACTATTTTTAAAATCGATATACGCCCCTGCATATCGGCTATTAAAATTCGCACGGCCGCCCCCACTCCAGTTCCGCAGCCCCTTCCCGTTGTCACTTTTTTTCCCACCAAATTCTTTCTGATCATTTTTTAATTTATAGTAAAAAATCTGACACACCGATTTAAAAACTTTCTCAAAAATCAAGAGTGATCGTTCTATCTCCCTTGGATATCACCACAAGACCACTGTCCCATTTGGAAATAATAAACTTGCTTTTAAAGACGTCCCCGGGCGCGTAATCAATCGGAAT
>JBAWXO010000493.1:0-1685 GCA_037144035.1 Kiritimatiellales bacterium | reverse complement strand
CTGCATAATCGCTTTGACCGGATCCATGTTTGCCAGCTCGCCGAGGTTTTCTTTGACGTGGTGGTAGGCGTCGCGGAACGGCATACCCTGCCCGACCAGTTCTAAAGCGCGGTCGGTAGCGAAAACATCCGGCGTAAATCCGGCCAGCAGTTTTTCTTTGTTCACCTGAATCGCTTGAACGAACGGAGCAAGAACCCGCAGACAGGCGCGGGTCATGGCAATACCTTCCATGAACGGTTCCTTGGCGTCCTGCAGGTCGCGGTTGTAACCGCCGGGCGAACCTTTGATCAGGTCGTACACCGCCAGCTCGCAGGCTTTGACGCGGCTGGCGCGGGCGCGGACCAGTTCGATCACGTCCGGATTTTTCTTCTGCGGCATAATGCTGCTTCCGGTGCAAAGTTCAGCGGGTAGCGTGAAGTAGCCGAACTCCGGCATGGTGAACAGCATCAGGTCCTGCGCCATGCGCGAAAGCGACAGCATCACCTGACTCATCGCGCCGAGCACGATGGATTCCAGCTTGCCGCGTCCGTTATTGGCATAAAGCACGGTGTGCGACGGGCGGCTGAAGCCGAGCAGATCGGCGGTCAGTTCGCGGTCAATCGGAAGCGGCACGCCGTAGCTGGCGGCGGAGCCGAGCGGACACTGATCGTTCAGTTCGTAGGCGTTGACCAGCAGCGCGCAGTCGTCGAGCAGACTTTCGGCGTGCGCGGCGGCCCAGAGGCCGACGGATGACGGCATGCCCGGCTGCATGTGGGTTCTTCCAACCATTGGAACTTTTTCATTTTTCTTGGCGAAGGCCAGCAGTGCGGAAATCAGCGCGGCGGCATCATCGAGCGTGCCGAGAATTTCTTCGCGGGCGTAGAGGCGCAGATCGACGGCGACCTGATCGTTACGGCTGCGGCAGGTGTGAACCTTCTTGCCGAGGTCGCCCAGCTTTTCGGTCAGCGTGCGCTCAACCGCCAGATGGACATCCTGATCGGCGAGGCGGATTTTAAATTTACCTTCGGTGGCCAGCGCGATAATCGCTTTCAGCTCCTTGATCACCTTCTTGCGCTCGGCTTCGGTGATAATCGCAGGCTTCACTTTCATTTTCGACAGCATCGTCACATGCGCGGCAGTTCCGATGCAGTCGGCGGCAATCAGATTGATATCGAGTTCAACATCCCGCCCCGCCGTGAACGCCAGCACTTCCTCGTTAATCGTTCCAACCGTTGTTTTCTGTGTTTTCATAAATCCTCTTCCTTATTCCTGATTTACCCGATACTGGATTTTTGACCGCCAAGACGCAAAGATTTTTCCGAATATTGGAAATTGAATCCGAAAATTACTAGATTACGGGACCGACCCCTTCCCCTATCCGTTTCTTAATCCGCTCACACTCTGCAGACAAATGATCAACCTTTTGTAAAAACTGAAAATCCAAACGCGCAACTGGATAATTTTTAAGAACCGTCGCGTATATTTTCATAAAATCGATCGCTACATCACCAATCAGCCAAAGCCAACGTTCAATCTCGCTTGGCTCAACAGGATCAAAAAAGACTGACCTGACTTTCCCCTCATTGTCATCAACCACTAAATTTTGCGCAACACTGAGCAGATTCGAATGCGCAAAAGATTTATTTATCATCTCCTTTAAATATTCAATTCTATCTGACTCTTGCGGGTATTTAGATTTGAACCAG
>JBAWXO010000492.1:0-1695 GCA_037144035.1 Kiritimatiellales bacterium | reverse complement strand
GTAAACGAATGCAGGAAGCGATCGAAAAACGGATTCTCGCCCTCACCCGGCCGCTGGGTGATCCCAAATCAATCACCTTCGACGATTTGTTCGATCTCAAAGAAATCCAGCGCATTCAGGATGAGTTCGCCACCGCGACCGGAGTGTCCTCCATCATCACCTGGCCTGACGGAACGCCGATCACCCAGCCGAGCAATTACTCGCGTCTTTGTCGGGACATCATCCAAAAAACAGAAAAAGGATGCACCAACTGTTTTAAATCCTACGCCGAGCTCGGGCGCCTCTACCATCCGAAGGGTCCGATTGTTGAGACCTGTGTGAGCGGCGGGTTGTGGGTTGCCGGCGTCACCATCACGATCGGTGACCGTTACCTCGCCAACTGGCAGATCGGTCAGGTGCGCGACGAAACACAGACCGAAGAGGACATGCGGGCCTACGCCCGGGAAATCGGTGCAGACGAAAAAACTTTCATCAAGGCTTTCCGTGAAGTGCCCGTCATGTCCCGCGAACACTTTGAACAGATCGCTCAGGCGCTTTTCACCCTGGCCAGTCAGCTCTCAACCTCCGCCTACCAGAACATCCAGCAGGCCCGCTTTATTGCCGAAGAGAAAAAGAACCAGGCCGAACTGACACGCCTTTCCACCGCCATTGAGCAGGCTTCGGAAGTCATCATGGTTACCGATACGGCCGGGATCATCCAGTATGGCAACCCGGCCTTTGAAACCATCTCCGGATATTCGCGCGAAGAAGCGCTGGGAAAAAGCACGCAGATCCTCGAGAGCGGGAAACACGATGCGGCCTTTTTTTACAACCTTTGGCAAACCATCAGCTCCGGAAAAACCTGGGAAGGCCGTTTCATCAATAAACGGAAAAACGGCGAACTCTACACGGAGGATGCCGTGATCTCTCCGGTTCGGGATCCGTCCGGGATCATCACCGGACATGTCGCCGTGAAGAGAGACATCACCAAAGAGCTGGTTCAGGAGGAGCAGTACCGGCAGAGCCAGAAGATGGACGCGATCGGCCAGCTCACTGGCGGCATCGCGCACGACTTCAATAACATTCTTCAGGCTGTCCTCGGATTCAGCGAAATCCTCCTTAAACGGCTGAACAAGGACAGCATGGAACACCAGGATGCCCTTGAGATCCAAAAAGCCGCTAAACGCGCGGCGGAAATGACCCGGCAACTGCTGGCCTTCAGCCGCAAACAATCCGTGGAGCTGAAGCGGATTGATCTCAACGCGACGGTTCGGGACACCGAGGTGCTGCTGCGACTGCTGCTGGGAGATAGGACAAAATTAACTTTCGTGCCGCACCCGGCCTTGCATGAGATCTATGCCGATCACAGCCAGCTCACGCAGATTCTCATGAATCTGGCCCTCAACGCACGCGATGCCATGCCAGACGGCGGCCATCTGACGATCACAACAGAAAATGCCGCCTTTGGGCCGCAGGCCGCCGCCGAAATACCTGAAGCGGAACCGGGTTCTTTTGTCTGCCTGTCTGTTGCCGACACCGGTTGCGGCATGAGCCGCGAAGTGAAAGACCATTTGTTCGAACCGTTTTTCACGACCAAAGAGGTCGGCCATGGAACCGGTCTGGGCCTTTCGGTGGTGTACGGCATCGTCAAGCAGAGCAAGGGTTGGATTCATGTGGACAGCGAAGAAGGACGGGGCACCACCCTAAAGATATACC
>JBAWXO010000491.1:0-1703 GCA_037144035.1 Kiritimatiellales bacterium | reverse complement strand
TGGGGCGCGTGTCGAAAAACTTGAACTGCCTGAATCGGCACTGCGGGAAGCCCTGTTAAACGCCATTGCTCATCGCGACTATCGCCTGACGGATCACATTCAGGTGAATATCTTTCAGGATCGTGTTGAAGTCATCAATCCTGGCGGACTGGTGGCGGGGCTTAAGAAGAGCGACTTGGGACGTGTCAGCCGCCCGCGCAACCCGTTACTTTTTTCGATGCTGGAACGGATGAATCTGGTGGAAAACATCGGTTCCGGCATCAAGCGTATGCGGGACAGCATGAAAGACAATGGACTGTCCGCACCGGTCATTGATACCGGCGACACCTGGTTTTCCATTGCCTTTCCCAGAGTCCTGCAAAAACCCGCAGAGCGGGATGTTCCCTTAAATGGCGCATTAAATGGCGCATTAAATGGCGCATTAAATGGCGCATTAAACGAGGGATTAAAATATCTTCTGGATGCAATTCAGGAGAAGCCGGGCAGCCGGCGAAAAGAACTTGGTGAAAAGCTGGAAATTCCGGAAAGAACGGTGGATCGCTATATCGCTGAGCTTATATCGGATGGAAAAATTGAACGCCGAGGCAGCAAAAAAACCGGCGGATACTGGGCGTTGTGACCGGCGAGGGGTTCGTTCTGGGGAACGCGCAGAAAGAAATTGATCTCTGTGATCCTTGTGTTCTTTGTGGTGAATAGTTTGCTGGACGGGGTTTTATTTGATAGGGAATCAATCTCAGTGAATTTCTTATGCATCTTTTAATTATCGGTAGCGGGTTTCATCGCCAGATGGCGGAGGCGTTCGGATCGGGAGACTGTGGCCGCCCTTCAGTATTGGCTTCCTGGACTGCATTGCTGAAAGCGGTTGCAGCGGCGGAAAAGCTGGATGGCTCGCTTATAACCTCGGATCATCCAACTCATTCATGGGAACGGCTTTTGCTAGCCGCCACAGCCCAAAAATCAAAGAGCACCGCCAGTAAATCCGAGGCACGGATCCGAAAGGCCGTTTGCACGGTGATTCGGGAAAAATCCAAGCAGGCGGTTTTGCCCCAAGAATCTGATTTTTTGCGGCAATGGACCGGTTTTAATGGGCATGTCGTAAACCTCAACTTTGATCATGTAGCGGATCAGCTTGCCGGGGCCAGTGGTCAAAGTGGTGTGCATAACGCGGATATTCCAGTTCTGACTGGGTGTGAAAAGCGGCTCGTGCCGAACCTTTATCGGCGTTGGGTGGCACCTCGGACAGGAAAGCATCAGGCGACCTTCTGGCATCCGCATGGAACCGCGAGTAACGCAAGCAGCTTGCGGCTTGGATTGCGGGACTATGGCCTCCAGATCGCGTCTTACAACAGTGCGGTTAACCAATTTAAAGAATGGGAGCGGAAAGTATTGGAGAGAAAAGGGGGTAACCCAATTGATCACGATGGATATAAGCGGGTGCGGGATGCCTTGGAAGATCTGGATCAGGATGAAGAAGGTAAACGTCTTAAAAAACACGACCACTGGATCACCCGATTTATGCTGCTTCCGGTAACAATTATCGGCGCTGGGATTTCGGATGCGGAAATAGGACTCCATTGGTTGCTGAATCAGCGCCAGAGAAACCTCGCCCGGATTTCAAAAAACCGCAGACCCGAGACTCATATCATCAAAATATCTTCCGGTTTGCCGGAATATTTAGCAGACTCCCGCGAATTCGATTGCTG
>JBAWXO010000490.1:0-1707 GCA_037144035.1 Kiritimatiellales bacterium | reverse complement strand
CTCAGCGCTAGCCAGCACTGTTTTTTAAACTGCTTATGGGACTACAGTGATTCGGGCCTTATCATGAGCGTTCATTCTGGCTTCCCGACAAGCAGAAGGGCGGACGCGGTTTGTGCATGACGCTGGACTGCTGGGGAACAACTCTGCTGCCGTATATGGTTGGCGTATTTAGGGCCGGTGATGCGGCAGTTTATGATTATCCCAGCGGTGACTGCATTGCTTATGAGCGGTTCATGCGGGCCGGTATCATTCCTCTTGTGGCATACGAGTCCTGTCTGGTGCCGGTTGCGGACGGGTATCTGATCCCTGGGACGCCTAATATGATGTCGCCCGATTCTCTCTGCTGGCTCACAACATCGCTGGATGGCGTTAAACAGGACGAAATGGGAAACTGTTATTTCTGGCCGACGACATCCCTGCGCCAGCTTCAGTATGATCGGCTGACCGCCTATTATTTTCTCTGCGGTCTGCTGGCTTTCGGACAGAAGAACGACCGCGCCTATTTGCAGCTCGCCTGGATACCGATCCCGCTGTGGTCGATGGAAGAATAACCCGCGTACAGTGACGCTATTCCCCGGTTTTTGCCGCGCCCAGCGGCAGAACGGTCCGCCTGTATACTTCGTTGAGAACCTGCGCAATGCCGGTGTAAATGGCGGAGAATCCGCAAACGAGCCCTTCATAGCCTGCAATCTTTTTGAGCATCGCGTTCTCGGTCGCATCGCCGATGGCGAGCAGGAAGAAAAGTACAACCAGTGTTCCGAAGACAACCTGCAGAGCTTTTGAGAGCTTCAGTGTCCCGATAAACAGCAGCAGGGTTAAGAAACCCCACAGTCCGAGGAACCAGGCCATTGCGATGTTGGAGGCTGGCGCCGCCCAGCCGAGTTTCGGCATGACGAGCAGAGCGACGAGCGTCAGCCAGAAGAAACCGTAGGAAGTGAACGCGGTGGTTCCGAAGGTGTTGTTCTTTTTCCATTCCATAACACCGGCAATGACCTGTGCCGCTCCACCGTAAAAGATACCCGTCGCGAGAATCATGGCGTTGAGTTCATAGAGCCCGGCGTTATGGAGATTCAGCAGGACGGTGGTCATGCCGAAGGCCAGCAGGCCGAGCGGTGCGGGATTGGCGGTGTTGTCTTTGATGGTCACGGGGTCATTGCACATGGAGGATTCTCTTTCTGTATTCAATTTATGTTCCGGAAAAAAACGCCGTGATGTAATACAGCTTTGCCGGAGGATTAGCATCCCTTTTTGAAAAATTTGTGAAAGCGAAGGCTATTTCGCCGGTTTTCCGAACGGCAGCTCGCGGGAGGGTTCATCACCGATTCCGGTTTCGAGCAACCGGTCAGGACGAATTTCGATCAGTGCATAGGCATTGCGTGCCGACGATTCGACCATCCCGTGGAGAGTTATTTGATGAAGCCCGTCGTTGGTGACAAGGTGTCCGCCGGTATGGATATGCCCCGCGAACCAGGCCGCAACGCAGCCGGTTTTAGACATTGTGCGGATTACCTCCTGCGCGTCGATCAACGCGGCTCTTCCCGTCAGCGGAAAATGGCAGAAACAGATTACTTTTTCCCGGCGCTCTGCCGCCTGCCGGAGGAGAGCGCAAAGCCAGTTGATTTGTCTGGTGCCAAGCGCGCCTTCGCCTGCATTCATACCATTCACGCTAGATATTCGGTATAAAGTCCGTGAGCGTAGCGTTTGCTT
>JBAWXO010000489.1:0-1718 GCA_037144035.1 Kiritimatiellales bacterium | reverse complement strand
AACGGCGAGCTGTATGTATATGGACGGATTTCTGTTGCCGGTTGGCAGAGTTGGGGACTGTACCACTACGAGACGGCTGCAAAGCGGTGGCTGCCCTTGGGCGGGGAAGCCTGCACGGTGATTGATGCTGTGAAAAAAAATCAATCCGGCTGGCTCACTCTTCTCATCCGGAATATTCGTGGAAAAATTCCGGATGAATCGGCCCCCCAGTCGATGGTCTGGGCCTGGCAGCCCCATTTCTATAATTACTGCCGTTCCACTTGGGGAGTAAAATTCGACAAGACCAACCGGATGCATGTGCAGATGCCGATCCGGGGGCTGGATGCCGAAGGGCGGGTCGTTGACCGGGATCTGTACGCTTGGTCGGACGATGGCGGAAAAACTTTCCACCGTGCCGACGGCTCGGCAGTCGAATTGCCGCTGACGGTCAATCCGGCACCGGAACACAACGCGGCACTCGGCAGTCCAGAGCAACTGGGGTGGGATGTGTGGCTGTCTGTGTTGAAACAGGCCGGATATCAGAATTAATTTTGAAAGGATTTTTTCATGAGAAAGACAGGACTTTTTTGGGGCTCGCTGGCTGCTACGGCAATGGTTCTGGCTATGGGAAATTCCCCGGTTGATGCCCGGCATCAGGCGGTACTGGCCTTGCAACCCGTCGGCTACTGGCCGGCGGATGAGGGTTCCGGCGAGGTGTTGCACGACCGCTCCGGCTCCGGCAATCACGGCCGGATCTTCAGCGCCGGCTGGAATGGCGGCTTTCTGAATTTTACCGGGGTTTCCCAGTGGGCGGAAATTCCTTCAGTCAGCAAGTATAATTCAGCCGCCATCAGTATCGGCGGATGGGTGAACAATCGTGGTGTTTATGATACGACTGGCGTGTATTTGATCGGTAACGGCTATCGCAATACGGGAATTACACTGGACACGCTCTATGACGGGAAGCCGGTTCCAGATTTCGGAACGCCGTCGGACGGGGTCAGTCTGACCTTGCCGAAAAACAGTATTTCGATTCTCTGCGGCAATCAGAACGATGCAGTCGGCTCGGTGGCGAAACGTATCTTTTTGGATGTGAACGAGTGGGAACACGTGCTGTTCACCTATGCCAATGGCATCGGGAAATTATACATCAACGGCGAGCTGGTCCAGGAAAAGAGCGGGCTTTCTTATCAGTGGAGCAACATACCGTTCGTGGTCGGCATTCAGGCGGATATGGCTCCGGTCAACCAATGGTGGAATGCTGCCCTCGATGGGCAGATTTGCGGTTTGGTTCTGTTTACCCGTGCGCTGAACGCCGAGGAGATCCGTCAGCTCGCCGCGCAAACTCCGCCACCGGTTTCATTTGACCGCCTGGCCAAGTCGTTTCGGAGCCCTGTTGCTGCCGAAGTGGAAAAAACGGCAGAGCAACTGGTTGCGGATGTCGAAGGCGCGGATGCAGTCAAACGGCTTGGCGCGATCCGCACGCTGGCGCAAAAGAAGGCAGACGCCAAACCGGCTCTGCCGGGGTTGATCCGGCAGTTGCAGAAGTTGATTGATCGGGAAGGGGCACACTTGCTTCGCAGCAACGAGCTGGTGCGCAATGCACTCATCTGGGCGTTACAGGAGATTGATCCGGCCGATCCGAAGGCGCGCGAACTGCTCGGCACAGCGCTGGCCAAACCGATGTTCGATTCATTCGATCTCGATGACCCGTTTTTTGACGGACTGCGTCCGCTGAT
>JBAWXO010000488.1:0-1719 GCA_037144035.1 Kiritimatiellales bacterium | reverse complement strand
AAATGACGCATGAAGATCGCCGGCGGTTGCTGCATAAATCTGATGATCGCCGGTCAATACAGTCTGGATCGAAAAGACATTCAGATCCTTCAGCACCTTCATGGCATCCACCATATCCTCATTGACCGGATTACCGTCCAGAGCCAGCGAACACGCACGATCACTCATGGCGAGCTTATGGTTCATCTCGATTGTTTTGAACCCCGCCACGCCGGGAAGAATGGATTTGCGCCCGCCGCTGTACCCGGCAAAATAATGCGGTTCTACGCCGCCGATCGGGATCACATTACCGATATCCGTCAACATACGGTTTATGTGCATCTCCGTTCCGTTGGAGGAAAGCCCGAGATAAATCATCTCTTTATCGTCCCGGGCATCGTGCGCAAAAATCCGATCTTTCCAGTGGTCGTAATGCGAACCGAAAATAAAACGGTACTCCTCTTCGGTCGGGGCCCGGTGTGCGCCGGTCGCTACCAAAAACCGAACATCGGGATGCTTCTGCAATGAAGGGCCGATTACATCCAGAACTTTGGAGGTTGGCGTCGGACGCGATGCATCGTTTACAATCACAACCAGCCGGTCGGACTTCTGCAGAAAATCTTTAAATGAAACATTGCCGTATGGTTGAGTCAACGCCTCCTGCAACACCGCCCGTTCTTCACGAAGCGGAACCTCGTTCGGCGCAAGCACCGTACAGGGAATGTCCACGCTCAACAGAACGTATTCCTTTCCATAAGGAATCTTTACTTCCATTCGTTTCCTCGTTTTTCGAAAGTTTTGAACTTACCGGAGTTTATAGAGCGTGACGGGATCGATCACCTCACGGGCGAGGCCTTCTTCGCGGGCTATCCGTTCCACTTCGTCGGCGACGGCGTCGCCGACGCGGCGGTCGAAGACCGACGGGATGATAAATTCTTCACACAGCTCGTCGGCGGAAACCAGATCGGCAATCGCGCGGGCCGCCGCCAGTTTCATCCCTTCGCTGATCGCGCTGGCACGGCAGCGCAGCGCCCCCTTGAAAATACCGGGAAAGCAGAGCACGTTATTGATCTGGTTCGGATAGTCCGAGCGGCCGGTCGCCATGATGCGCGCCCAGGGCTTGGCGATCTCCGGCATAATTTCCGGAATCGGGTTAGCCATCGCAAAAACGATCGGGTCCTTCGCCATGTTCTTCACGTCTTCGGCGGTGATGCAACCCGGCGCGGAAACGCCCAGGAACAGGTCGGCACCTTTCATCGATTCGCTCAGGGTTCCCTGTTCATTGTTCGGGTTGGTGTTCTGGGCAAACCATTCCTTGACGGAGTTCATACCGTCTTTGCGTCCGCGGTAGATCGCGCCGGTGCGGTCAAAGCCAATCAGGTTTTTTACACCCGCCGCCAGCAGGATTTTTGAACAGGCCACGCCCGCCGCGCCGACGCCATTGACGACCACTTTCAGATTTTCCATCTTTTTTCCGGTGATTTTGAGCGCGTTATAAAGCGCCGCCAGCGAAACCACCGCTGTGCCGTGCTGGTCGTCGTGGAATACCGGAATGTCGAGTTCAGCTTTCAACCGTTCTTCGATTTCAAAACAGCGCGGAGCGGAAATATCTTCCAGATTGATTCCGCCAAAGGTCGGGGCGAGCAGTTTCACCGTTCTGATGATCTCCTCGGTGTCTTTGGTGGCCAGACAGATCGGGAAGGCATCCACGCCGCCGAATTCCTTAAACAGCATCGCTTT
>JBAWXO010000487.1:0-1727 GCA_037144035.1 Kiritimatiellales bacterium | reverse complement strand
CCAATGTCAGGAACCCTGTACCGTCGGCAAAGCGCTCAAATCAATTGATAAAGCGGTCTCTATTGGCCGTCTGGAGCGTTATGTGGCCGACTGGGAGCGCGACAACGGTCTCATGCAGCCGCCCGCTGTGAAGCCGCCTACGGGCAAAAAAGTCGGCATTATCGGCAGCGGCCCCGCCAGCATCACCGTCGCCGCCGACGTCCGCCGCGAAGGCCACGAAGTGACCATTTTCGAAGCGTTCCACCGCCCCGGCGGCGTGCTCCTTTACGGCATCCCCGAGTTCCGCCTGCCCAAAGCCATTGTCGATCAGGAAATCAGCAGCCTTAAGTCCATGGGCGTCGAAATTAAGACAGACTATGTCATTGGCCGCACTCGCCGCCTGACTGACCTGCTCGAAAAAGACGGCTACGACGCCCTCTTCATCGGCACCGGTGCCGGCCTGCCTAAGTTCATGAACATTGAAGGCGAAAACCTCGTCGGCGTCTTTTCCGCCAACGAATACCTCACCCGCGCCAACCTGATGAAAGGGTACGACGACCGCGCCGCCACCCCGATTTTCCCGTCGAAAAAAGTCGCCGTGCTCGGCGGCGGCAACGTCGCCATGGATGCCGCCCGCAGCGCTATCCGCCTCGGCGCAGAAGAAGTCCACCTCATCTACCGCCGCACCGAAGTCGAAATGCCCGCCCGTGTTGAAGAAGTCGCCCATGCCAAAGAAGAAGGCGTCATCTTCCACATCCTGCAGAATCCGAAGCGCCTGCTGGCCGACGAACGCGGCTGGGTTTCCGGCATGGAAGTCCTGAAATACGAACTCGGCGAGCCCGACAGCTCGGGTCGCCGCCGCCCGGTCGAAATCAAAGGCAGTGAATTTCAAATGGATGTTGATACCGTCATCGTCGCCATCGGCAACGAATCCAATCCTCTCATCCGCCAGACCACGCCCGGACTGCAAACCAGTAAATGGGGCACGCTGATCGTGGACGATACCGGCAAAACCTCGCTCGACCGCGTCTTTGCGGGCGGAGACATTGTGCTCGGTGCCGCCACCGTCATTCTTGCGATGGGCGAAGGCCGCCGCGCCGCCGCCGCCATCAATAAACTGCTGGCGAAGTAGTTTAATCCCGCTTGGAAAACTCACAGCCGCAGTAGCTCTGGCGGTAGAGTTCGTATTCCTCGCTCAGTTCAATACTGCGCAGAAAGCCGCCGTGTTTTTTGAAATCGATCGGCACAAAGCGTGGAAACCGCGCGCCGATTTCGAAAATGATGTGCGACACTTTGTGCGGACTGAGCGTGAGCGTCGTGGCAAAGGCCGGAATACCGAGCCGTTCCGCCATCTGATTGGTGCGGGTCAGACTAAACTCAAAACATTTGCGGCAGCGGGCGCCCTTCTCCGGCTCATTTTCCAATCCCTGGATGTGCGCCAGCCATGAGCCGTGATCGTACTGATCTTCTTCGATCACCAGATTCATCTTTTGCGCCAGCTTGCGCGCGGTCTCTAGACGCTTCAAATATTCCGCTTCGGGATGAATATTGAAGTTGCTGAAATAAAGCACCACCTCGTGTCCGTCCAGCACCAGCCGCTCCGCCGACGGCGCGGCGCACGGCGCGCAGCAAGTGTGAAGCAGAATACTGCTGGTTATTGGATATTCGTTATTGGTTATTGGTTTTCCCACAACGATCCTTTTTGTGTTTTTCGTGGCTAAACTTCTTCAATATCTCCGCCGGTGTAC
>JBAWXO010000486.1:0-1727 GCA_037144035.1 Kiritimatiellales bacterium | reverse complement strand
TTCCAAGTGCGGCTTTACGATCTGCCGAGCCTCTTTGCCGGCAAGCTGCATGCGATGCTTTTCCGGGACTGGAAGAGCCGGGTCAAAGGAAGGGATTTCTATGACTTTGTCTGGTACATCAGCCGTCGTGTGCCGGTAAACCTCCCTCATCTGGAGGCCCGAATCATTCAGAGCAAAGAACAGCAGACGGAACGGTTCAACATAGATGCTGTGCAGACTCTGCTCAAAGACCGAATCCGGAGCGTCGACATTGCCGCCGCCGCTGAAGATGTGCGGCCCTTCCTGCGCGATCCCCGTGAGCTTCAGCTCTGGAACGAGGAATTTTTCATGCAACTGATTCCGCAACTGCAGGCTGCGGGAAACTGATACGGCCGGAAAGCCGACAGCCTGTTTGCATGAAACAACCCCGAATTTACCTTTATTCGGGTTGTTTCGGCTCTATTCCGCTCCCGAAACAATCCATGATAGGAACACTGTACACAGTGCTGACAACGCGAACTGACAAAAATTGACGTGGAACGTTGGAAATGTCTGACACTCATTTAGTTGCAATCCAGCATAATTCAAAATTTATCGCGGGGGGTATAAAAGGGCGTAAAATTAAAAAAGCGAACTCGGCTGGAGTTCGCTGTAAGATTAAATGGTCGGGGTGACAAGATTCGAACTTGCGACTTCTACGTCCCGAACGTAGCGCTCTACCAGGCTGAGCCACACCCCGAAAGATTAAGCAAAGTGCGGCATTGTAAGCAGGTGGCTTTAAATGGCAAGCGTTTGTTTCTTCCAGTAAGCCAGAAACTCAATATTGCCCTTTGGCCCTTTGAGCGGCGAGGTGGAAATGCCCAGCCATTCGAGGTTCAGCTCTTTGGTTCCGAACTTTCGAACCTTGGAAATCACCTCTTCATGAATCGCCGGATCGGTGATGACGCCGCGCCCTTTATCCACTTCCTCTTTGCCGGCTTCAAACTGCGGCTTGATCAATGAAACGATTTCTCCGCCGGGTTTTAGCAGTCCTTTTACGGCGGGCAAAATATTGGTCAGTGAAATAAAGGAGGTGTCGATCGAGGCGAAGTCGGCCTGTTCAGGAAGGTCGGAGGGTGTCAGGTAGCGGGCGTTCACGCCTTCCATGACGACGATGCGCGGATCTTCGCGAAGTTTCCAATGGAGTTGTCCTTTGCCGACATCCACGGCGTAAACCTTGGTTGCGCCGTGCTGGAGCATGCAGTCGGTGAAGCCGCCGGTTGAGGATCCAATATCGAGACAGACCTTGCCGGATAGCTCAATCGGAAAGGCTTTCATCGCTCCTTCTAACTTTTCACCGCCGCGGCTGACAAACCGTTCGGCTTCCTTCAAAATGATCTTGTGGTCGGGGGCGAGAGTCTGGCCGGGTTTCGGGGAAGGGTATCCATCGACCAGAATCTGGCCAGACATAATCAACCGTTTGGCCTTCTCGCGGCTTTCGGCGAGTCCTTTTTCCACCAGCAGTTGATCGAGCCTTATTTTTTTCACGTGCGTGAGTGTAAATCGTAAGTCGGCAATCTACAATCGGCAATCATGTCAGGTCTGTACATTCATATTCCGTTCTGCGAGCGCAAGTGTTCCTATTGCGCATTTTATTCTGTTGTTTCCAATGATCGGAAACAGCAGGCGCGGTTTTTCCAAACCTTGGAAAAAGAACTGCAGAGTTTGCCGACGAATTTTTTGCCCGAGACGATTTTTATCGGCGGCGG
>JBAWXO010000485.1:0-1732 GCA_037144035.1 Kiritimatiellales bacterium | reverse complement strand
GAAGGGCATCCGCGAGATCATGAGTTTTCTCTTCAGCCACGGCGTAAGCACCGCGCGCGCCTTCCGGATTTACAAAGCCTACGGCGAACGCTCCATCGAACTGATTCAGCGCGATCCGTACTGTCTGGCCCGCGACATCCATGGTATTGGTTTTCTGATTGCCGACGGCATTGCCCAGAAACTTGGCATCGCCAAAGATTCCGAACTGCGCGCCCGCGCCGGGATTGAATATGTGCTGCAGGAGCTGACTGCCAGCGGCCACTGCGCCGCGCCGCGCGGCGATTTACAAAGCAAAGCTGTTGAGTTGCTCGATATTCAACCCGAACAGATTGCCGGTGCGCTCGATTGGCTGGTAAATGAAAAACGGCTCATTCTGGACGAAGACCGGCAGGGCCGCGCGCTGGTCTATCTGCCCAAGCTCTATTTTGCTGAATGGGCTTTCGCCAAAAAGCTGACCGAGCTTAATTTCGGCAAGCATCCCTGTCCGAAGATCGATTTTGAAAAAGCGCTGGAGTGGGTGCAGAAGAAAACAAAAATCCAATTGTCGGAAAACCAGTGCGAGGCACTGCGCCTCGCCGTGCAGGCCAAAGTGATGGTCATCACCGGCGGACCCGGTGTTGGTAAAACCACGCTGGTGAATTCCATTATTCAGGTTCTGTCGGCGAAAAAACTGACCGTACTGCTTTGCGCGCCGACGGGCCGCGCCGCCAAACGGCTGAGCGAAACGACCGGGCTGGATGCCAAGACCATCCATCGGCTACTTCAGTTTAATCCCGGCACCGGCGGCTTCCGGCATAATGGAGATAATCCGCTTTCGGGCGATGTCTTCATCATCGACGAAGCCAGCATGATTGATCAGGTTTTGGCCTACCAGCTGTTACAGGCGATTCCGCAGCGCGCGGCGGTGATTTTTGTCGGCGACGCCGACCAGCTTCCATCCGTCGGGCCGGGCCGAGTGCTTTGCGACATCATCGCCTCCGGTGCCGTGCCGGTCGTCGCGCTTACTGAAATTTTTCGGCAGGCCGCCGAAAGCCGGATTGTCACCGGCGCGCACCGCATCAATCACGGACAGCTGCCCGAATTTCCGGAAGAGGGCGATAAATCGTCCGACCTCTATTTTGTTGAAGCCGAAGAGACGCAGAAAGTGATTGGCGTGATCAGTAAAATGGTCAGCGAATCTCTTCCGCAACGGCTCGGCTTTAATCCGATTGAAGACATCCAGATTCTGACACCGATGCAGCGCGGCGAGCTGGGTGCGCGCAATCTCAATCAGGTCATGCAGGGACTGCTGAATCCGTCGGGCCGTGAAATCGAGCGCTTCGGCATGGTTTTCCGCGAAGGCGACCGCGTCATGCAGACCGAGAACGACTACGACAAGGATGTCTTTAATGGCGACCTCGGACGCATTGTGGCGATTGATGAAGAACAGCGCGAAGTCGTGGTGAAAATTGACGACCGCCGCGTGAAATATGAGTTCCGGGAGTTGGACGAACTGGTGCATGCCTACGCCGTCACCATCCACAAATCACAAGGCAGTGAATATCCCTGCGTCATCATACCGGTCCACACCCAGCACTTTATCATGCTCCAGCGCAGTCTGCTCTACACGGCGGTCACCCGCGCCAAGAAATTTGCCGTATTAGTCGGCACAAAAAAGGCAATGGGCCTGGCCGTCAGCCGCGCCGAATCCCGCGAACGCGTCACCACGCTCAAAGAGCGCCTTCAGTCCCAG
>JBAWXO010000484.1:0-1752 GCA_037144035.1 Kiritimatiellales bacterium | reverse complement strand
GTACTTGAGCATTTCAGCTTCCGTCTTCTGTGCCAGTTCGCCGACCGTGGTGATGTTGGCATTGTTGAGGCAGTTGGCGGCGCGGACGCTCAGTTCAATTTCGTTGACGCTGATGTTGAGTTTGCGGCGCAACTCTTCTTTTTCAATATCAATCTGTTTCTCGCTGGCTTCGAACTCGATCAGGTCCTTGTCGTAGCTGACGAAGATGTCGAGGTGATGACGCAGGATGGCGGCGGACATGGTGAGAGCATCGTCCGGAGTCAAACGGCCGTCAGTCCAGATTTCGATCACGAGCTGGTCATAGTCCGTGCGGCGGCCGACGCGGCAGGAGCCGACATCGTACTTCACGCGGGAAACCGGGGAAAAGAGCGAGTCGATCGGAATCACACCGATTTCCTGTTCTTCCGCCTTGTTGCCTTCCGCCGGGCAGTAACCGCGGCCGACGCGGGTTTCGATTTCTACTTCAAACTTGCCGTTGGTGTCAAAGGTGGCGATGTGGTGATCCGGATTCAGCACTTGAATGCTGTCATTTCCTTGAATGTCGCCGGCAGTGACTTCGCCCGGGCCCTTGACGCTGATTTTCAGGCGCTGGGGTTCGCGGGTGTAGGACTTGAGGATAACCTTCTTCAGGTTGAGAACGATATCGGTGACATCCTCGACAACGCCCGGCAGGTTGCAAAATTCATGCGGTGCGCCATGAATTTTGACTGACGAGATGGCGGTGCCTTCCAGCGAGGAGAGCAGCACGCGGCGCATGGAGTTACCGATGGTTCGGCCGTAGCCGGCTTCAAACGGTTCGGCGATGAATTTGCCGTAAGTGGCGGTGGAAGCGGCTTCGTCTTTGACGACCCGCTTGGGCATTTCGAAACGACCTAATCTGATTGCCATTTTCTTTTCCTCCCAGAACCGGGCATTAACCGGTTCATATGGTGTTTATGTTCTATTTACCAGTCCGCTTAAACGCGCCGCGCTTTTCTCGGGCGGCAGCCGTTATGCGGAACCGGTGTGGTATCCTTAATTGCTGAAACGCGAAGACCGGCGGCCTGGATCGCGCGCACAGCCGACTCGCGGCCTGCGCCCGGACCCTGCACCCGGACTTCAACTTCATTCATTCCGTGAGCGATCGCGGCGCGCGCGGCTTCCTGCGCCACCGTGGTGGCGGCAAAAGCCGTGCTCTTACGCGAACCTTTGAATCCGCAACGGCCCGCGCTGCTCCAGGAAATCACCTGACCTCTCATGTCGGTGAGCGACACGATGCAGTTATTGAAAGAGGTTTTGATGAAGGCGATGCCGTACGGCACGTTCTTGGCGCCCTTCATGCGGCGTTTCGGTTTGCCGTCGTCCACAGGCGCCTCTTCGATCTGCGCAAAAATATCTTTCTGCCTCGGCTTCCGGGTTTCCTTGGTTTCTTCACCAACGGTTTCCACCACCGCGACAGCTTCTTCTACAGGTTTGGTTTCTTCGGCCATGAATCAGGTTCCTCGGTTAAAATTTATTTATTATCAGTCGCTTTGTTGTCGCCGATCTTGGCGGCCGAACGGGCGTCTTTACCGCGAACCGCACCCACGGTACGGCGGGCGCCTTTACGGGTACGGGCATTGGTCTTCGTGCGCTGACCGCGCACCGGCAGGCCGCGACGATGGCGGGTGCCTCGGTAGCGGTTACTGGAAATCAGGCCGCCGCTGTTCGGACCGATCTCGCCGCGCAGGGCCCCTTCACTAGCATAATCCGCACGGCTCACGGCGGTGGGCT
>JBAWXO010000483.1:0-1754 GCA_037144035.1 Kiritimatiellales bacterium | reverse complement strand
GGAAGGAAACGATCTCTGGCTTGAAATGAAAGAATCTGGAGTTATCACCAAATGTGCTCTTGTTTATGGCCAGATGAACGAACCACCTGGAGCAAGGGCAAGGGTTGGTCTTTCAGGTCTGGCAGTTGCTGAATATTTCCGTGATGAACAGAACCAGGACGTTTTATTGTTCATTGATAACATTTTCAGGTTTTCCCAGGCGGGATCCGAGGTCTCCGCGCTTCTGGGAAGGACTCCGAGCGCCGTGGGCTACCAGCCAACCCTTTCGACGGAAATGGGAGAACTGCAGGAACGCATAACCTCGACCAAGACGGGCTCTATAACATCTTTCCAGGCGGTCTATGTTCCCGCCGGCACACATGAAGTCGAACTGAAAATAACCGTTCCGCATCAAACCCTCTGGCTCCAGTTTGCCGGAATGGCGGTTTGTGCCGTCGCCGCCATTTGCGTTGTTCTGCCGAAGAAGAAGAAAACTGTATGAACCCGAATCTTTCTATCGTTATTCCAACCATGGGCCGTCCGATTCTGGTGCGCACACTGGAATCTGTTCTGGCGACGAAAGGCGCGGATCAGATGGAAGTGATTGTTGTCGGCGAAATCCGCGACAGCGACGTACTGCAGAAAGTCACGGCGATCGTTTCGGCGAATCCCAACGTGCGCCGTATTTCCATTTCGTATCCGGACGGCGATTCCAGCCGCAAGAAAAATCGCGGCGCGGAAGAAAGCCGTGCGGATATTGTCGCGTTTCTGGACGACGATGTGGTGATCGCTCCCGATTGGCCGGAACATATTTTAAAAGCATTTGAAAATCCTGCCGTTGGACTGGTGAGTGGCCCGAGTCTTGTGCCGGAGGACATCAACCTGTCGGCGCGACTGGCCGGGCTGGCTCTGACCTCACGGGCGGCCGGTTATGTGGCAGAGCGTTACCGGATCGGGAATACCGCTGTACGGGAAATAACCTGGAGCCGGATTATTGGTTGTAATGCCGCCTACCGCAAAACCGTCTTTCAGCAGATGGGCGGATTCCCGCCGGAATTTTATCCGGGCGAAGAGATGATTGCCGCGTGGCGCACGCAACAGCTCGGACACAAGCTGCTCTTCATTCCATCCGCATGGGTTTATCACTATCCGCGGCAGTCGGTGAAACGCTTTTGCCGGCAGATGTGGGGCTACGGCGCCACGCGCATCCGTCTGAAACGCGCCGGCACCGGTTTCGAATGGACCACACTGATTCCTGCGGTCTGGGTTTTTTCGCTGGTTACATTGGTGCCCGCCGCGTTGATCTGGAACCTTTGTGCTTTTCTGCTCAGACTGGATGTTGGACTTTATGCGCTGATGGCGGCGGCAGTTGCTCTGGAAACGGTTGCGCAGACCCGGCGTGCGCGCGACCTGCTGGTCTTCTTCATGATTCCCGTCATGCACCTGAGCTACGGCTTCGCCGAGTGGTTTGAATTCTTCCGCCCGAACCGTGATCTCAGCGAAAACAAGTAGGCGTTGGTCAGCTCAGAAACTTTTCCATCGCCGCGAGGCCGTCAGGAGTGCCCATGTCGAGCAGAGGCGGCGCGGCGCGGAAGACGTGCAACCGGCTTGCGGCAGCCAGCGACGGGAAGATATCCGTTTCAATCGAAATATTTTTATCCGGCTCAATAGCGTCAAGTGCGCAGCGGCTGATGCAGTAAACGCCGGTGTTGATCCAGCCTTGTTCACGTTCCGCTTTTTCGAGAAACGCGGTGACGCAGTTCTGCTCGTCAAAC
>JBAWXO010000482.1:0-1770 GCA_037144035.1 Kiritimatiellales bacterium | reverse complement strand
CTACGACGTCATTCAAATCGACAGCGAGCATCTGGTGATCGCCATTGCCGATGTTTCCGGAAAAGGCATCGGAGGTGCCATGATGATGGCCGTCTGCCAAGGTGTTCTGCGCGCCCGCGCCCCGCAGGAACAGAGCCCGGCCCGCATACTCGCCGAACTCAACCGCGTCCTGAGCACCAACCTCGCCGAAGACATGTTCATCACCATGCTCTATCTGGTGTACAACACCCGCACTCGCGAACTCCGCTTTGCCCGCGCCGGCCACGAACGCCCGCTTCTTAAACGGGCTGGCAGCGGTGAACCCGAAGCGCTCGATTCGTCCGGCATTGCCATCGGTCTGGCCGATACGGAGATTTTCGACGGCGCCATCAAAGACGTCTCCGTCCAGCTCGCCCCCGGCGACATAGTCGTTGTTTATACCGACGGTATCACCGAAGCGCTCGACGAAAAGAATCAGGAATGGGGTGCTGACAGCCTCCTGAAAACCATTGATACGGAATCGTCTGGCGGCGTGGACGTACTCATCCGGGCCATCCGCGATCGGCTCGCCCAGCATGTCGGCGCACAGCAGCAATACGATGACATTACTCTGCTCGCCATCGAAGTCCATTAAACCTGCGCCGCCCTCCGGCATTGACTAACCCTCGCCAAATTCGTAGTTTTTCCAACCCTTGGAACTGTTTTTTCAAACTTTTGGAAAATCGGACAAAAAGCTTCACCCCTTGGAAAAAGGAATTTTAAAAATGAGCAAAAAACATAAAAAAGACGATGCCCCGGAACAGCCGAAATCCGCAGGCGAACCGGCTATTACGCCGGAGATTGCGGCTGAGGAGCCGCTAAAAAACCAGCTACTCCGTCTGCAAGCGGACTTCGACAACTTCCGCAAGCGTACCCAGCGCGAGCGCACCGAGCTGTTTCTTTTCGCTAACGAGTCGCTTTTCCTCGAAATGCTACCGGTCATCGACCATTTCGAAATGGGCTTCAAAAGCGCGGAAGCGCACCAGACCGACTGCTCCGTTACCGAAGGCTTCCGGATGGTTTACAACCAGCTGCTGGATGTGCTGAAAAAATTCAACGTCACCGCTATCGATACCGTCGGCGAACCCTTTGATCCGCATCGCCACGAAGCTATCCTGCACATGCCATCGGATAAATCAGCGGAAACCGTTCTTGAACAGGTGCGCCGCGGCTACATGCTCGGCGACAAACTGCTACGCGCCGCGCAGGTCATCATCTCCAGCGGCCCCAAAGAAGAAAATGGAATATTGGAATAATGGAACATTGGAATATTGGGATTTCTTTTTCATCATTCCACCTTCCAACATTCCAGTATTCCAGAAGCGGAATTGAACCGCAGAACTGATTGAGAAACATTATGGCATCGCAGAAAAGAGATTACTACGAAGTGCTGGGCGTCGCCAAAGGCGCGTCCTCCGAGGAGATCAAGAAAGCCTACCGCAAGCTGGCCATTCAGTATCACCCCGACAAAAACCCCGGCGACAAAGCGTCCGAGGAAAAATTTAAAGAAGTTTCCGAAGCCTACGAAGTGCTCAGCGACACCTCAAAACGCCAGCAGTACGACCAGTTCGGCCACGCCGCCTTCGGCGCGGGCCGCGGCGGCGGTGGCGGAGGAAGTTACGGCAGTTACGGCGGTGGCGGAATCGATCTCGAAGAAGCCCTGCGCACCTTCATGGGCGCGGCGGGCGGCGGCGGCAGTATTTTTGAAAACTTTTTCGGCGGCGGTGGACGCGCCCAGAATCCCAACGCGCC
>JBAWXO010000481.1:0-1770 GCA_037144035.1 Kiritimatiellales bacterium | reverse complement strand
TTAGTGTCCATTAGTGAAGATTAGTGGTTAGTTCATTTCTGTATTTAGGATTAAAATATATGTGATTAATTTCGTTTTACAGCAAACGAAGGACAACGAAGGTTACTCAAAAACTCTTGAAAATAAAGGCTTCCCCTGCATCCGATTCTTCCTTGGAGTTCCTTCGTTACCTTCTGTTGAAAATATTTTTCAGATTAATTTTGTAATACACGAACAGGGGGACGGAATGTTTTATGAAATCGGGATGGTGGCGCTGAATCGGTAGATGCCGCTCGCAAAATGGCGGAGGCATGAAAAAGAAAGAGACGATAACGTAGTAACGAGGAAAGACGTATAAATGAAAAAGAAAACTGCATGGATCGGAGTATTGCTAATATTGTTAATAGGTGTCGGCGCGGCAGTTCGGGCCAGTTGTTCAGACGTCCGAACCAACGCAGTTACATTCTATGTTGCGCCGGATGGCAGTGATGGTGCCGCAGGGACGGCCAAGGCCCCTTTTGCCACCCTGTTGAGGGCACGCGATGCGGTGCGGGCATTGAAACAGTCGCAAACCAATGATTTTGATGTGATCATTCGTGGCGGACGTTACCCTTTTTCTAAAACGTTGGTTTTTGGACTGGAGGACAGCGCCGTTGAGTGTCAGACCATTACCTATAAGGCGGCGGCTGGCGAACAGCCTGTGTTGAGCGGTGGCACGGTGCTATCCGGCTGGCAGCGTACAGAGCTGCCCGGCAATATCTGGGTGGCGGATTTTCCGAGCACGGGGAAAAACATCCTGACTCTGTATTGTGGCGAAACGCGCCTGCCGCGTGCGCGCGGGAAGGGGTTCACCCCTTCGAAAAAATATGACTTCAAAAACGTAAGCGGGCCAGTCACCGATACGATCGAGTTCCCGCCCGGTGCATTAAAAAATTACGCCGATTTAAAACATGCCGAAATGGTTGTGCGCACCAGCGCAGCATGGGCGATGAATATTCTGCCGCTGGTTTCGGTGGATGAGGTCTCGGGAATTGCAAAAACCGCGCCGTGCAACTATTCCCTCGGGCGTATGTGGGGAACTCCAGAGACCCCGGATGATATGTGGGTGGAAAATGTATTGGCTGAACTGGACGCTCCCGGAGAATGGGTTGCACATCCGGATGAAGCAAAAATTTATTATTGGCCGCTAAATGATCAACAACCGGTGGATGTGATTTTTCCGGCAGTTACGGAAATCATCCGGGTGGAAGGCCGTACGGATTATGGCGGCCCTGTTGATACACCCGTTAAAGGACTTCACTTTGAAGGGCTCACGTTTATGCATGCTGACCGGATGCTGACTCCCGACCAGATCGGGGGGCGGGGATTGCAGCATGGTTGGGATTATTTCGATTCACCGAACGCAATGCTTCGCTTCCGGGGTGCAGAAAACTGCTCGATTAAAAACTGCCGGTTTACAGCGGGTGGCGACAATGGAATCCGGCTGGATCTGCATGCGCAGAAGATCACCATTGAAAACTCGCTCTTTGATCATCTCGGCGGTGCGGCGGCAGTTTTTGCCGGATACGGCCTGGGCACAAAAGACGCCAATAAAAACAATGCGTTTATCAACAATCATGTATACCGGGTCTGCGAACTCAAAAAAGACCGTCCGGCTCTGATGATATGGCAGAGCGGCGGCAATCGGATCGCGAACAACCTGATTCATGATGTGCCTTACACGGCCGTTTCCGTCAGTTGCCGTGCGGCGACCACCGGGAGCGGTGAAGCCTGGAAAAGCCGCCGGGATTC
>JBAWXO010000480.1:0-1772 GCA_037144035.1 Kiritimatiellales bacterium | reverse complement strand
CATCAAGCTGCTTGGCTACGAGCCGCCGGCTGATTATACGCCCGCAATCGTTGACATCGGCTAGGCGGTCCAAATTTTGGGAAACGGGTTCTTCTCCCTCGACGGACAGAGAGGAAAAAAAGTATCCTTCCGCCATGTGGGAATCTTTTTCTAAATGCATTTCGGCGCTTCTTTTTCTTGCGGCTTTTGCGGCCTCGGCTCAGACAGTTAAGCTGACGCCGCACGAAAAGGCGTGGCTGAACGAACGTGGCGGAGTGATTCAGTTTGCCAGCGCGCAAAATTATCCACCGTTTGAATTTACCGGCGAGAACGGCGAGTCTCAGGGAATGGCCGTTGAGATGGGAAGCTGGATGGCCCAGGAAGTCGGATTTAAGGCTGAATTTTTCCATATGACGATTAAGGAAGCCCGTGAAGCAGTGCTGTCCGGGCGATACGACGCCGTCAGCTGTCTGTTTTACAGCAAAGAGCGATCTCAGGAGTTCGGGTTTACACCGGTTATTTTCCAAGTACCCGCATCTATTTTTGTTCCGTTTTCCTGCACGAACATTGAAGCAGTCGACGATCTGAAGGGCAAAACCGTTGCGGTGCCGGAGCGGCGTTACGGGGAAGAGTTTATCCGTCAGCGGGGACTCGAATGCCATTTGCTGTTGACTCCTAGTTATAAGGAGGCGGTTGAAGCAGTTGTGCAGTATAAAGCCGACGCGCTGATCGGCGATGATCAGGTAGTTTATAATTATCTCTACCAGAACGGCTGGATCGAGCGGGTCAAAAAAGCGGGCCGCACTCTTTATACGGGACAGGCTTGCATGGCGGTTGTGAAGACTAATCAGCCGTTGCTCTCCATTCTGACAAAGGCCGTTGAGCAGGCGCGCACCGCCGGTGTGATCGGACCGATCGAGCGGAAGTGGTCCGGGGTGGAATACACACCAACTGGGTTTCAGATTTTTCGGTATATCCACCATGTCGTCATAGGTGTCGGAATTCTGCTTGCGGCGGTGCTGCTGTTCTGGATGTGGAACGTGCAACTTTCAAAGCGTGTGCTTGAGAAGACGGGTCAGCTGCGCAGTAGCGAGGAACGGTTGCGTACGATTTTTCAGAACTCTCCCGATGCCATTTTCATTGAGGACGATAAAGGAACGATCCTGGATGCCAATCCGGCGGCGTGCGCTTTTCGCCAGCTAAGCCGCCGCGAACTGATCGGACGTAGTATGCTCGATTTGATTCCTTCCAGCCGTCGTGAAGAAGTGAACCGAGATTTTAAAAAATGGGTTACTGGTGAACTGAAACGCTATGAAGGCCTTTTGCAGGCCGGTGATGGGCGGGAGGTTCCGATCGAAGTGATCGGAGCTCCGCTGCGTTTTAATGGCAAGAGCGCGGTGCTTCTGCTGGTGCGTGATATGACCGAGCGCAAACGGGCCGAGCGCGCGTTTAAAGAGAGCGAAATGCGCTATCGCGGACTGATCGAAGCGCAGAGCAATTTTATTGTCCGCATTGATACGGAAGGTTGCTTCACTTTCGTTAACGAGGCGTTCTGCCGGTTCGTAGGCCGCGTGAGTGGCGAGCTGATCGAGCACGACAGCCGTTCGTATATTTATCACGATGATATCGCTGTTCACGATAAGGCAATCGAAGCGCTGGTGACTCGGCGTGAGCGGGTGGTGACGGTGGAGCACCGGATGCGCGCCCGAACCCGCACCGCCTGGGTGCAGTGGGAGAATGTCGCTGTATTTGACGAATCCGGCCGGGTGGTCGAAATTCAGAGCGTCGGACAG
>JBAWXO010000479.1:0-1802 GCA_037144035.1 Kiritimatiellales bacterium | reverse complement strand
GGCGTCCAAGCCAATTCCACAGCCGTGTATGCGATCCCGGCCGGTGCCACGCAGTTTGTGGCGGTGGTCGGCGCCGATGCGGAGGCCGCTGGCGTGAACCTTTCGCGGCACGGCCTGTTCAGCATGGTCTTCGAGGTCTACGGCGACACGAAGGAGGCGGGCAGCAAGCCGGTGCTGCTGGTCAAGTCGCCCGTGATTTCCCACAAGACCATCAAAAGCTGGGCGTTCAACATCGGGCTTGATCCAATCTATAAGGAACTACGACTCGTGGTGGACGACGCCGGCGACGGAAACAACTCTGATTTCGGCGATTGGGTGGAGGCGGGATTCGTCGTGAATAATGCCAAGCGTACTGTCAAGGTATTCATCCTGGCCGGACAATCCAATGCGGTTGGGTTCAATAATGTCCGGGAATACCGGAATGGCAAAGCCGCGTTGCCCGAAGAGTACATGAGTCAGGCTGATACTTTGTTCTGGGATGAAAAGACGAAAGGCTGGATTCCCCTTTGCGTCGGCAAATCCCATGGCGCCCATACCAATGCCTTTGGCCCTGAGATCGGGTTTGCCCACGATTTGGCGAAACTCGCTGACAACGGGCAAATTGCGATCATCAAGTACGCCGTAGGCGGCACGGGAATTGCCCGGGCCCGCGATTACTCGGATATAATTCCAAACGTAGGCCCGAATGATGCCGGGAATAACTGGCATCCGCCATCCAATGGACAAGACGCCGGGAAGCTTTACCAACAACTGATGCGGGAAACTGAACATGCCCTGTCAGCGTTAAAGAGCGATGGCAGAACATACGAACTGTCCGCGTTTCTCTGGATGCAGGGCGAACGCGAAGCGGTAATCAGTCCAAAGATGGCCGGTGATTACGAGACATTGCTGAAATCCCTGATCCGTTCTATCAGAACCGATCTCAAGACACCCGCTCTTCCTTTTGTCATTGGCGAAGTCAACAGTCACACGTGGAAATATGGCGATATTGTCCGTAAAGCGCAGGATACGGTATGCAAGGAGGACGGGAATGCAGTACTGGTAAAAACCACGGATCTGTCCCGGAAGGGCTCTGGCGGCGTCACTCATTTTGACGCTGACGGGATGATCGAACTCGGATCACGTTTCGCCACGGCCGTCAATCAACTCACCCGTAAAAACTGAGTTTTTAAATCATTTAGCGACATGCAAAACCCTGCTGTAGGATCAGGGTTGTACCCCGATTCAAGCGGGCGACACGCCCGCTCCTACAGGGTTTTGCAAGTTGATCAATGGCCGTCTAATAACGAAAACACAAAGGAATAATTATGAAGAAATCGACTTCTGTTTTAATTGCTGCATGGAGCTGTCTTTCTGCGGGGCTCTTGTATGCGGATGTTACGTTACCGGCATTTTTCTCTCAGCACATGGTTCTCCAGAAAGATGCAAAGGTGCCTATCTGGGGTAAGGCGAGTCCTGGGGAGAATGTAAAAGTGACTTTAAATGAACAGGCGCAGTCTGCGACTGCCGATGCGACTGGAAAATGGAAAGTGGTTCTTGATTTGAGTAAATCAGCGTCAGGGCCCTTTGAAATGAAAGTTGAAGGTAACAATGTTATCAATATCCCTGATGTGGTTGTTGGTGAGGTGTGGATTGCGTCAGGTCAGTCCAACATGGAGTGGGCTTTGAAAAATACGAAAGATGCCGAGAGTGAAATCGCATCTTCAGTAAACCCGATGCTCCGGCATTTTGAGGTCACAAAGACTGCTCCAGCTCAACCTGCAGATATTTTTAAAGGACAGTGGGTTACAGCATCTCCAGAA
>JBAWXO010000478.1:0-1803 GCA_037144035.1 Kiritimatiellales bacterium | reverse complement strand
CGGAAGCTGAACAAGAATCCCGTCGATCTGTTTATCGGCGTTAAACGTTTTGACCACATCCAGAATTTCTTTATGCGAAGCGGTTGCAGACAGCTTGATTTCGCTGGAATAAAGACCGGTTTCCTCGCAGGCTTTTTCTTTGGCCGTCACATAGGAACGCGAAGCGGGATCATCGCCCACCAGCAGCACGCCGAGACCGGGCACAATCCCCTGTTTCTTCAGTTCAGCCACACGGGCTTTGAGTTCAGCGCGGATATCCTGTGCTATTGCCTTACCATCTAAAATCTTTGCGGGCATTCACCACTCCTCTTTAAATCGTGCGGGAAATCTAACCACGGATGGACACGGATGCACGCGGATAATTCGTCCCGAATTGATAAATTGATATTGGACATTGGCTTTTTTTCTTCCATTAATCCACCATTCCTTCATTCCAATATTCCGAGGTGTTATGAACTGGATTCGTGAAACATCTAAAGGAGTGCTGTTACCCGTACGGGCGGTGCCGCGCGCTTCGAAAAACGAAATACAGGGCGTTCACGGCGATGCCCTAAAAGTCCGTTTGCAGGCGCCGCCAGTCGATGGCAAAGCCAATCAGGTGCTCGTTCGCTTCCTCAGTGACGCGTTGGATATTCCCCGCGCACAGCTCTCCATCGCTTCCGGCGAAACCGGACGTAACAAAGCTCTCCTCATCACCGGCATCACAAAAGCGGAACTGATCAGCCGGCTGACGCATAAAATGAGTTGATGGCTTGCCATGCCTCTTCAGCGGTGTCGCAGAAGGTGAGTAGTTTCAGGTCGTCCGGGCTGATGAGACCGCATTCAGCCATATAATCCCAGTCCACGATCCGTTTCCAGTATTCGGAACCGACCAGCACGACCGGCATCGGTTCAACCTTACCGGTCTGAATCAGGGTGAGCGCTTCGAACAGTTCATCGAAGGTGCCAAAGCCGCCGGGAAAAATACAAACCGCTTTGGCGCGCAGCATAAAGTGCATCTTCCGCATGCTGAAATAGTGAAACTGGAAGCAAAGCTCTTCGGAGACATACGGATTGGACTCCTGCTCGTGCGGCAGAGTGATGTTGAGCGAAATAGATTTACAGCCAACTTCTTTGGCTCCGCGGTTGCCCGCCTCCATAACGCCCCCGCCCCCGCCGGTGATGATGACATAGTCGCATTGGTGGTGCGTCTGGCACGTGGTGCTGACAATCCGCGCTAGCTTGCGCGCCTCTTCATAAAACGGAGTCAGTGAGGCCAGCATCCGGTTTTTACACGCGTCCGCATTTTCGGGAGCCGGAATGCGCGCACTGCCAAAAAGCACGATGGTAGATTTGACTTTCTCGTTCTGCATCATCACTTCGGGATGGAGATATTCGAGCTGGAGCCGCACCGGGCGGCAGTGTTCGCTGCACAAAAATGGAATATTCTCATAGGCTTTCGGCGGATTTTTCATTTTCAATCTCCTCACCGCGAATAGACACGAATGCACGCGAATTGAACCGGAACAGTAGAACCTTCTTCAAGATATTCGCGGTGATTAGCGTTCATTAGCGGTTTGTTATGCTGTAGAAATACCAAAAATGAAAACGATTGCCTACTACATTACCGCCCACGGCTACGGACATGGTGCGCGCTCCTGCGACGTTCTGCGCGCCTTGTACTGGCTCTATCCGGAACAGCCGGTGATTGTGACGACCGACCTGCCGCGCGACTTTCTAAACAGCCGCCTCGCAGGTTGCGGTAATCTGACATTCCGCGAAGGCGCATTCGATGTCGGCCTCGTCCAGAAGGATTCCCTGCAA
>JBAWXO010000477.1:0-1810 GCA_037144035.1 Kiritimatiellales bacterium | reverse complement strand
CTAATGAGATTCCGCAGGCTTTTCAACAAAACCCTGCATGCAAAGTATAAGTGCCGGCTCGTCCGAATCAGACGAGGGCAGATAAATATTTTTCCTCTGCTCGCCGATCCGGCGGGCGGCTGTGAAAACCGCTGTCAGCTCGGCCGTTTCGCCCGGCCCGATCATCCGGTTGCTGAGTCTGACCTGGGTGCAGCTGCATGTGGCTTGCGGCATTCCAGCGACAAACGTGGTGTCGCCTTCATTACGAAGGATGAAAACATTGGTCACCACCGCCGACTGAGTCACTCTTCCGAAATCGTACACTGGCGCATCGCACACCAGCTTCGGGCCGTTCACAGCGCTTCCAATGGTTGGAAACGCTAGCAGAAAGAGAAAGCCGAATATCAAGTGACGAATCATAAACTTCATTTTATTAGCCACAAAAAACACGAAAATTAATCCGGAAGACTCTGAAGATACTTTTTAAACTGGAGCTTCGCCGAGCCGAAATTAATTAGAAGGCCCGTTTCAATCCGGGCAGAGGTTAAATAACCAATCACTTGGGCAATATGTTCAGGGGAAATATCCCGACAGGCTTTCAGTTCCACAATCAGGCAGTTCTCTACAAATAGGTCAGCAAAATATTCACCAAGCACGGTTTCGTCCTCATCATAAACCGTCAGAGGGTGCTGCTGCTTTACATCCAGACCTTGGTTGCGCAGACGATTCGCCAAAGCATTTTCATAAATTTTTTCTAAATGCCCGTTCCGGTGGTACGAATGAATAGCAAAGCTGGTTTCGCGCACCACATCACACAACTCATTTATATTTTCCCACCCCATTGACCTTCCCCTTTTTGTGTTTTTTTGTGGCGATTAAAGGAGGTTTTGCTGCGAACTGCCGGGTTTCAGGCCGAACAGATCGAAGCTGCGCGGCAGAACAACACGTCCCTGCGGCGTGCGCTTGATAAAGCCTTCCTGAATCAGATACGGCTCGTAAACCTCTTCGATGGTGTCGGCCTCTTCGCCGACGGAAACGGCGATTGAATTGATGCCGACCGGTCCGCCCGCAAATTTATCGATGATGGTGGAGAGAATTTTTTTGTCCATTTCGTCGAGGCCGCTTTCGTCAATTTCGAGCAGCGCCAGCGCTTTGCCGGCGACTTCGGCCGTAATGATATTATCCGCTTTGATCTGCGCGTAATCACGGGCGCGCCGCAGCAGGTTGTTGGCGATGCGCGGTGTGCCGCGCGAACGGCGGGCAATTTCGAGCGCGCCGTCCGGCTCAATATCGACATTCAGAATGCGCGCGGAACGCTCGATGATAATTTTGAGCGTGGCGGCATCGTAATAGTCGAGCCGGTTGACGAGACCGAAGCGTGAGCGCATTGGCGCGGAAAGCAGACCGCTGCGGGTCGTCGCGCCGATCAGCGTGAAGGGCTGGATGTTCAGGCGTACGGAGCGGGCGTTCGGCCCCTGATCAATAACAATATCGATGACAAAATCCTCCATCGCGGAATAAAGGTATTCCTCGACGCTTTTCTGCATGCGGTGGATTTCGTCGATGAAAAGAACGTCACCGCGCTCCAGACTGGTGAGCAGTCCGGCGAGGTCGCCGGGTTTGTCGATGACCGGGCCGGAAGTGCATTTGATGTTCGCGCCCATCGCCTCAGCAATGATGTAGGCCAGCGTTGTTTTACCGAGACCGGGCGGGCCGGAAAGCAGCGCATGGTCGAGCACATCGCCGCGCGCTTTTGCCGCCTGTACAAACGGCTCGCGCCGCTCCTTGATTTTGTCCTGACCGGTGAAATCAGCAAACCGCGACGGGCGCA
>JBAWXO010000476.1:0-1817 GCA_037144035.1 Kiritimatiellales bacterium | reverse complement strand
TCGAACGGAACCGCCAAGGTCTTCTTCCAGACGAGCCCCGGTCTGACCTACACGGTTGAAGAATCGACCGATCTGCAGAACTGGAGTCCGGTCAGCGTGGTGAACGGCGACGGTTCGATCAAGTCGGTTTCCGACCTGGTGGACACGAGCAAGAGCAAGAACTTCTATCGCACGATCATTCAGTAATTCAGAACCGATGAATGACGATCTGATGGCAGCGGCCATGCCCTGCCATCAGACTTTTAATAACCAAAATTGTGAGGAACCGATGAGAACTGTATTAAGACCTTGGGGAATGTGGCGAGTGGCGAGTGGCGAGCGTCAAGTGTCGCATGTTGGTATCCTGTCCCCTGTCCTCTGTCTTCTGATTTCTTGCATGACCGGTTGCGATCAGCAGCACATGGAAAAAAAGGCCAGTCAGGAACTGGATCGGCAACCCGCTGAAAAAGCGGCCAACCTGCCGCAGGACAAGCCACTGGCCGCGTATCAGAATGAACTGCTTGAGCTGGCGTTTGAAACCGCCACGATGATTCCGATTGCTCCGCACATTAAAGACCGTTCCAAGACGCAGGAAGCGGCGGTGACGCTCTGTTTTAAACTCAATCAGCCGCAACGGGCTCTTGGGTATATTGAAAAAATCGGCAACTGGCGGCGCGGCTCAGGTTATGCCGATTATGCTTTTTATTGCGCGCAGCACGGTTTTTCCAACGAAGTGCAGCATTATTTGGATTTCGCGGAGCAGATTGCAACGATTGCCGATCAAGACTGGGGCAGAGACCAAATCAAAATAAAAATTTCAAGAACACACACTTTACTTGGACAGACTGTGCAGGCGAAGCGGATTGCCGCCGGGGTGGACACCTTCTCAGAGTCCGGCAAAGTGGCCCGGGTAGAGGCGACGTTGTGTACGGAAGATACGTTTGTTTCACAGGTGGAAGAGATGGATCGCCTGATTGCCACGGGGGATTTTGATGCCGTTAAAAATGCACTGTATGTCTGCGCGGAACTTTTCAACCGTTTTTATGACAACACCGAGCGGCGGTCGCAGATGGAAGAGAAAATAAAGACCTCTTGGAAGCAAATGCCGGTTTTTATCCGCATCGACCTGCTGTTGGAGCTAGCGGACTTTGCTTTGGGTCACGCCGATCAACCTAAAGCGCTAAGTCTAGTCAATGAAGCAAAAACCATCATGGATGAACACACCTGGCCTGCTGAATACCGTATTCCGCTGGAGGCCCGTATTGCCGAATGCCGGTTTCGTTCCGGCGATGAAGAGGCGGCGCGCTCCGCAGCGGCTGACCTGCTGACGTTTTATAATCAACATCAGTCGGAAATTATAAATATCGATAAAGCCAAGACGTTAATTCCGGTCGCAGAAGCGTTTCAGACTATACGGAATTCCACGAAGGCACTGGCCGTTTACAAACCGGCGGTCGAGGCCGCTGTGGAAAATCCGAACAGCCGTCCGCGCGCCGAAGACCTTTCTGCCATCTGTCTTTCCATGGTGAAACATACGGTTGAACCCGACGCCGCGCTTTGGGCTCGTATCCGCGAAATTAAAGGCGCGCTGGGAGACCCCTGGTAATGCGACGTCTGATGGCATTTTTTATATGGGCTCTTTTTTTGGGGTTAGCCGTTGTTGCGGAAGCTCTGCAGGCCGGCTCGGTTCGCGGCACGGTGTATGACAAGGAGTCCGATACCCCGCTGGCCGCCGCACAGGTTTTGATTGCCGAGACCGGCGCAAAGACAACGGCTTCGGATGAAGGAAGTTTTGTTTTTGGACAGGTGGCGCCCGGTAAATACACACTGGTTTTTTC
>JBAWXO010000475.1:0-1819 GCA_037144035.1 Kiritimatiellales bacterium | reverse complement strand
CTGGAAAAGGCGGTCAACCGAGCTTTGAAACGAAGCGGGCGATGCGGATCATAGCCTCTTTGATGTCGTCGAGCGCGGTGGCGTAGCAGCAGCGAACTGAGCCTTGTCCGCAGGCGCCGAAGGCGGTGCCGGGAACAACAGCGACGTTCTCTTCCTCGAGCAGTTTCATGGCGAAGTCGTAGGAGGAAAGGCCGAATTTTTCAATGTTCGGAAACATATAAAAGGCTCCGCCGGGCAGCAGGCAGTCGACACCCATTTCCTGGAAGGCGTGATGCATGTAGTTGCGGCGCACGCAGTAGGAGTTGCGCATCTCCTCAATGTCGCGCTCCGGATCACGCAAGGCTTCAATGGCGGCTTTCTGGCTGAGTACCGGAGCGCAGAGCATGGTGTACTGATGAATTTTCATCATGGCTTCGGTCAGTTCCGGCGGCGCGCAGGAAAAGCCCATGCGGAAACCGGTCATGGCCCAGGCTTTGGAAAAGCCGTGCAGATAGACGGTACGCTCTTTCATGCCGGGAACGGAAATGAAGCTGGCGTGCGGCTGATCGTAGGTGAGTTCGCCGTAGATTTCGTCGGTGAGCACAATCAGGTCGTGCTTGATGGCAAAGGCGGAGATCTCCTCGACCTCTTTTTGCGAAAGGACAGCCCCGGTCGGATTGGTCGGGAAGTTGAGCATGAGCAGTTTGGTCTTTTTGGTGACCTTGGCTTCGAGCTGGGCAACGGTGGGTTTAAATCCGTTTTCGGCTGTGGTTTCGACTTTTACCGGAACGCCGTGCGCGAAAATGACGACCGGACTGTAGGAAACGTAGCAGGGTTCGTGGTAGAGCACTTCGTCACCGGGCTCGACCAAAGCGCGGACAGCCAAATCCATCGCTTCGCTGACACCGACAGCGATGAGGATTTCAGTTTCGGGGTTGTACTCAACACCGGTGATTTTCCGCACATAGCCGGAAATTTCTTTACGCAGAGCCAGCAGGCCGAGATTGGAGGTGTAGCTGGTGACGCCCTGCTCCAGCGCCTTGATGGCGGCCTCGCGGATATGCCAGGGCGTGACAAAATCGGGCTCGCCCACGCCGAGACTTATAACGTCGTCGCGGGTGCTCACGATATCGAAGAAATCGCGGATTCCGGAGCGCGGGATGTCGCGCACGTGGACAGCGATGCGATTACGCAGAGATTTGGGGTCGTTCATTTTCATCGGAACCGCGCATGAGGACATCGTTTTTCTTGTAGGCTTTGAGCATGAAGTGGGTAGCCGTTCCGACCACGCCGCCAAGCGTCGAGAGCTTTTCGCTGACGAAACTGGCAACTTCGTTCAGCGTTTTTCCGCTGACGAAAAGAAGCAGGTCGTAGCCTCCGGACATCAGGAAGGCGGAACGGACTTCGGGAAAGCGGCTGATCCGTTCGGCAATCCGGTTGAAGCCGCCTTCGCGTTCGGCGGTGAGGCGAACTTCGATAACCGCCGTGACGGGCGCGTCGTCGAGCTTGTCTTCATTGATGACAGCCTGATAGCCCTGAATGATGCCGGCTTTTTCGTAGCCTTTGATCTTGGCCGTAACCTTCGCGGCGGTGGTGCCGAGCAGTTTAGCCAGATTTTCAGGAGTCTCTTTGGCGTTGTCTTTAATCAGTGTGAGCAGTTCGTCCATATTCTTCCCCCTTTGGAAAGTCTGCTTTATAAACGGTTTTGCCATTCCTTACCAGTCATTGCTTTTGGAAATATCAAAAGCCCCTCTCCGCTTCGCTTCGAGTCCAAACCTTGGAAACAAATAAAAGCGCTCCGACTATCCGCCGAGTTTTCTGACGAAGGCTTCGGGTGGCG
>JBAWXO010000474.1:0-1836 GCA_037144035.1 Kiritimatiellales bacterium | reverse complement strand
CAAATTCAAAAGAACTGTAGCCGCGTCTTTTGGAGGGTCGCCGGCCTCGGCGACCCTGGACGGCGAGGCCGCCGTCCCTCCAGAGAGAAATAAGATCGGCTGCAACTTTTCATAAAACGCTAGAGCATTTAACGATTGTGGCGCCGTAAACCCACCCCGGCTTGCAGCCACCCATCCCATGGAGGGGAATGAAAAGCGCGCCTGCACGATCCCCTCCGGCGGAGGGGTGCCGGGACGGCGGGGTGGGTTTGCGTGTACGGCATCTCAACCGTTAAATGCTCTATAGTCAATATAACGGCGCCTCTCCGTCTTTCAACGCGTTGTAGTTGCGCAGAACCACCAGCAAAAGAATTACCGCTGAGGTTGCGAGGGCGCAGGCAGCCAGAAGGGTCAGCCGGTAGTTATGCCCGAAATAATCCAGCAACGGTCCTTGGACCAGTCCGATGCATATGGTGGCGACCGATACGAGCAGTACGCCCGCCGAGGCGAATTGCGCGAACCGTAATTTGGGAAAAAGAACCATCGGAAGCGAGGCCGTTGCCGTTAAATAAATACCGGAAATGACCGTATGCAAAACGTAAACCACACCGAAGCTTCTAGTGCTCCCGATAAAGATAAAACTCAGAAGTGTTGTTAGCGAAAAAATTAACATCGTAATAATCCCCACCTTCAAGGCGCTGAAGCGGTCAACCATCCACCCGACAAAAAAAGCCAGAACGATAGAGACGGTGTAGGCGAGGGCTGTGAGTTTACCCAGAACGGCTTTAGGCATGCCTAGCGAGTCGGCGTACCACTGGGAAAACATGTTGAAGGGATATAAGGACATCAGTCCCAGCGTCAAGGCCGCGAAGATCCAAAGGTAGTAGGGATGAGAAAAGCATTCCATAAAATATATTTTTACGTTTGAAAAGAAGCCGACCGGGTGCTTTCCTTCCGCTTCTTCCGCTGGCGGCGGCGGGTATTCTCCTTCCTTAACCATAAAGCACATCAGGGCAAACCCGACGCCGAATAAAAGGCCCACGCCAAGAAAGATTTCGAAAAGATGAGTCTCCGTAAATTTAAAAATCCAATAGTTAAATATGATTCCGGCCCCGAGACTGATGATGCGGAAGAACCCATAGAAGCGCCCTAAAAGCCCGTGAGGCACCACGTCGTTTACCAGGCCGGTGAAAATAGCCACCGTTATAATAACAACGCATTCAAAGAGGATCCAAAAAAGGCTGAAGAGCGACAGGATGCAGAAATCAGTTCCCGGTGAAAAGGAGCCAAGCAGGCCGCTAAGTTGCGTTCCAATCCAGGGACTGCAACCGATCCCGATCATTGCCAGCGCACCGATTGGCGTCGGAATGATCAGAAACGGGAGGCGCCTTCCCCAGCGGCTCCGGTAGCGGTCGGATTTAAAGCTGACCAGCGGACCAAGGAACATTCCGATCACGGCCGGCAGTACACTGAATAGCAGGGACATGGTTGTGTCCGAGGCGTGATGCTGCCGGAGCAGTTCCATGACACTCGGAAACCCTGCGCGTTCGCGCATAGAAATGGCAAAATCACCGAACAAAAGCCAGAAGAAGAGGATGCACAAGCCGCCTGCCGTATAGGTCAATGTCCCCACCGTTCTATTTTTCATTCCAATATCCCTTTGAGTTCATCAAAGAATGCTTTGATGTTAGCCAGTGTCACACAGCAGGGTAGATACTTACACCTGATAACTTAAATTTTAATAATGTATAGGGTTTCGAGCGGATGGTCTATGCAGATGAGGCAGTTTGATTTTATGGGTGATTAGAGCACTTTCGAGTTAGTTGGTCGCAATGGAGACAAGGCCGCCGAGACGGC
>JBAWXO010000473.1:0-1838 GCA_037144035.1 Kiritimatiellales bacterium | reverse complement strand
CAAAAGCAATTTGCCGGCATACGAGAAAATCGCCTGTGATCTCAGGAAAAAGATTATCGGCGGCATATACGGTAGCGCCAAAGTTCTTCCCGAAGAGCGCATTCTCGCAGAGCAGTATAACGTCAGCCGCAATACTGTCCGCAACGCGCTGGAAAAGCTTGTCCAGGACAATCTGATCAAGAAGATTCGAGGCAGAGGAAATGTAATCAAACAGGAAAAGCCTATCACTTCCGACAATATTGTTGTATTGACATACGACATTCCTTACCAGACTGACTTCTCAATCAACACTCTGCGCATGATGGAAGAAACAGCCGCCGGTTTATCTTTTTATACCATATACATGCACCTTAAGGATAATTCGGATATTTCAATCGGAAGTATTGTTGAACGTCTTAATAACGGATCCGGCATTTACGGTGTTGTCCTTATCGGTGGATATACTCCAGAACTGGTGAAGATGCTGGTGAAAAAAGTTCACAAACCGATGATTCTGCTGGGTGACATGAAAAGCAATGAAAGAAGCGATCCTCCATTAATCTCCCAAGTCGTAGGCGATGATTATCATTCATATTACAATCCTGTCAAATATTACTTGGAACGAGGATACAAAAGAATTGCCGCCCTTTCCAACCCTCAGAATTTCATTTGGGGACTCGCTCAATATCGAGGATATTCTGCGGCCTTTGAAGAATGCGGAGCAGAAATGCTTCCTGGACTACATCATTTCATTCCGTATTTCCGAGATAATGGAGAACACTTGAAGGAACGTTTACATGAAGAAGCCAAAGAATGCCTGAGAAAAATCATCACCGGCAAAATGGAACCTCAAATTCTGATTGTCCCAGATGCCTATCGAGAGGAAGCCGACGGAATAGCTGCGATAAATAATTTTAGGATATCGGATAACCTTCTGATTGTAACAGCCTCCGGCAACAAACAACCTGATAAGAATCCACAGACCATAATCTGTTATTCCGATATGATAGCCGAAGCCTTCGACCTCCTGAAGTATGAAAATCAAAACAGAGGCAAAGTGAAGCAGCGCCGGACTGTAAGTTCGCATTTTTATCCGTGATGGAAGCGCGTGAGTTATAGATTTTTGGATTTGTATTTGGGGATGCGAGTTCGTGTCGCCGTAGTGGCACAGGCATCTTGCCTGTGTTTTCCCCAGGGCGTCTCGCCCGTTTTCAAGAAAAGACTAAGGGATTGCAGGATGGGCGTGTTACTTAAAACATGAAATTAAAATTTTGGGTCAAAATAACAAAGGAAGGGCTAAAATGAAAAAGCAAGCAAGTTTAAAAATACACGATTTTCGCTGCGATGTGAAGACTGAACGGCGCAACCCGTTTCAGTGCAGAGTGTTTACCATGGTCGAGCTTCTCGTTGTAATCGGCCATCTCGACCGAGCCCAAGTGCAACACGACCAGCGGGGCCTTGACGCGCACCGCGAAATCGAAGGTCTTGCGGGTGTGCTTGAGGGCCAGTTCGCGCTGGCGCGCCCGCAGGTCGGTAAACTGGTAAAGGTTGGGCGCCGAGCGCGTCACGCCGATGGGCAGGGGGCAGAAGTTGTGAACGCTGGAGATGCGGATCTCGCCGGTGTCCACCGCCTCGAGGATGCCCGAGAGCAGGCTGATGCGCGTGCCGTGACTGAGCTCGGCGTGGTCGAAGCCCAGGTCGCGGATCTCGCGCAGCATGTCCCGGCCGTTGGTGTGCCGGTGGGAATTCCAGCAGGTGGACAGCGAATACATAAAAAACCGGACGCGGCGCCGACAAGGCGCCCCGCCCGGCACGAGGTCAAAACCGTGTTACAGGTCGGCGTAACGCGCCGTCAGCAT
>JBAWXO010000472.1:0-1841 GCA_037144035.1 Kiritimatiellales bacterium | reverse complement strand
GGCCGTTGCCGATGCAACTGAACGCCAGAAAAAGATTCTGCTCGAAGGCAAAGGTCCGGCGCTTCTTGATGTCGTCACTTACCGCATCTCCGGTCACTCGCCGTCCGATGCTTCTTCCTACCGATCAAAAGAAGAGATCGAAGCATGGGAAGCCAACGACTGCGTCAAACTGTTCGGCGAATATCTCATTAGCAACGGAGCGCTCACCGCCGACGAAGCCGCCGCGCTGAAAGCAACGGTCGTTGCCAAAGTCACCAAGACGCTTAAGCTGGCCACCGACAAAACGGTTTCGCCGTACACCGATATCAACATCATCGAAGGCGTGATGTACTCCAACGGCAAGGTCGAAAAATTCGACGACCGCAAGCCGGACGTGCTGATGACGATGGAAGAAAATCCGCGCGTGAAGAAGCTGGCCGGCAAGGCCCGGTATGCATTCGACGAAAACGGCAAGCCGATTGGCGCTAACAAGCTTTACACTTACCGCGACGGTATTTTTGAAGCGATGCTGCACCGCTTCTACACCGATCCGACCATGGTCGCCTACGGTGAAGAGAATCGTGACTGGGGCGGAGCGTTCGCCTGTTACAACGGGCTGACCGAAGCCATTCCGTATCACCGCCTGTTCAATTCGCCGATCTCGGAAGGCGCGATCGTCGGCTCCGCCTGCGGTTATGCACTAAGCGGTGGACGCGTTTGCGTCGAGCTAATGTATTGCGACTTCATGGGCCGCGCCGGTGATGAAATCTTTAACCAGATTTCCAAATGGCAGTCCATGTCCGCCGGAATTTTGAAGATGCCGCTGGTTCTCCGCATCTCCGTCGGCAACAAATATGGCGCGCAGCATTCGCAGGACTGGGCCGCGATGGTTAATCACATTCCGGGTCTGAAAGTGTACTATCCTGCCACAACGTACGACGCGAAAGGCATGCTCAATCTGGCGCTGGCCGGAACCGATCCCGTTATCTTCTTCGAATCGCAGAAGACCTACGGCATTGGCGAAATGTTCGAAAAGGGCGGCGTGCCGGAAGGTTACTACGAAACGCCGGAAGGCGAACCCGCCGTTCGCCGGGAAGGTAAAGACATTACGATTATCACCATTGGGCCTGTGCTCTACACCGGCATGAAGGCTGCCGATGTGCTGAAAGCCAAGTACGGTCTGGAGGCCGAAGTGATCGACTTGCGCTTCGTCAACCCGCTCAACTACGACAAGATCGTTTCGTCGGTGAAGAAGACCGGTCGTGTGGTGCTGGCTTCTGATTCCGTCGAACGCGGAAGCGTGCTCCATAATATTGCCGCCAATATCACTCAGCATTGCTTCGATCAGCTCGATGCTCCGCCGGTGGTCATCGGCGCCAAGAACTGGATTTCGCCGGCCGCCGAAATGGAAACGGACTACTATCCGCAGCCCGACTGGATGATCGACGCGATTCACCAGCGCATTCTGCCGCTGCCGGGTCATGTCGTGAAACACAACTACACCACCGGCGAAATGCTGCGTGTCAGCCGCAAAGGCGTGTAATTCAGGAGTGCCAGTGAAACTCGATAAGCTGAACGATCCTTGTGTTAAGACCCGGCTTGCGGCGATCCGCGAGCTGGGCGAGTCGGTGAAAGCCGGAGTGAAACAGACGGAAGAAGTGAACAATCACGTTCACACCATCTATTCGTTCAGTCCGTACTCGCCGTGCATGGCGGCGGTGAAAGCCGCTCAAGCCGGTTTGCAGACGGTCGGAATCATGGATCATGATTCGGTTTCCGGCTGTGAGGAAATGCTGGAAGCCTGCAAGGCGGTCAATATTGCCAGCACCGCCGGTTGCGAAATCCGCGTCAACATGGACGGC
>JBAWXO010000471.1:0-1844 GCA_037144035.1 Kiritimatiellales bacterium | reverse complement strand
CTTGGAGTAAACATCCGGAACAGTTCCAGAACTTTTAAGTCAGATCTTTTCATGGAGTCAATTATATCACGGAACCCGTTGAAGCTCCAAGCATTTCAATCGGCCTCCACACTCATGTTTTACTTAAAGCAGATGCGGTCGATCCATTCCTTAAAGGCATCGGAGCCGGAGAGCATTTCGATTTCCACGCGCAGATAGATGACCGGCAAATCGCAGCGGTCGATCAGCGGAAAACGCACCGCGTCCTTTTCAGTGGTAACAATTACTTCCGCCCCGGCTTCGACTGCGTGGTTGATCGTTTCGATAATCTCCTGCTGGGTGTAGCGGTGGTGGTCGGCGTATTGCGCGCTGCAAACGATTTCCGCCCCGAGGCCGCACAGTCCTTTCTCAAAGCTTTCCGGCACCGCAATCCCTGACACGGCCGCCACTTTTTTACCCTGCAGAAAATCGAGCCCGATCTGTTCGCGGGTGTAAAGATTCTCCAGATATTTGGAGCTGTGACGGCACTCGGAGATTTCGGCGTGCGGGTTGAGTCCGCGGAGTTTCGCTTTCAGTTCCGGCGCGCCTTCCGGCGGACATTTGGTGATGAAAATGAATCCGGCGCGCTTGAGATTGCGCATCGGTTCGCGCAGGAGACCGCGCGGCAGTACGCGGTTGTAGCCGAACGGATTGGTGTAATCCACCAGCACGATGTCGAGACGGTGTTGCAATTTGAGATACTGGAACCCATCGTCGAGCACCAGCGTGTCGCAACCGAAGTTGCGAATGGCGTACTTGCCGGACTTCACACGGTCCTTATCCACCAGCACCACCACGTTCGGCAGATTGGACGCTAGCATGTACGGCTCATCGCCCGCCATATCCGAGTTGAGCAGCAGCCGCTCGCCGTCCGATACGATACGCGGCGGGAGTTCTCCCCTCTTGAGGATTCTTTCCCACAACGGCATCTTGCGGCTCTTGTAGCCGCGGCTGAGAATCGCCACCTTGCGTCCCTTCTGCTGCAGCGAACGCGCGAAGGTTTCAACGATCGGAGTCTTTCCCGTTCCTCCAACCGTCAAATTGCCGACACTGATCACCTGGCAGCCCAGCGTGCTGGCGCGGATAATACGGTGTCTAAAAAGCAGCAGTCTCAACTGCACGACTACACCGAAAATCCACGACAGCATCTTCAGGAAACCGCGCAGGCAGGCGGCTCGTTTCCCTAGCGTCTCCTTGGAGATCACCTTAAGCAGTCTCTGTTCCAGCCGTTCGTTTGCGCGGTTCGGCATAAAATCTATCCTTCCAAAATCAGTTGCTTGCTGACGCCTTCCGCGCCCGTCAGCCATACGTTAACGTGCGTATGAGCTGCCGCCGCCAGCAGGGTTTCAAAGGTTTCGCGGGCGTGCTGCGGACTGTTACAATCCTCGCTCAGGTGTGCAAGAAAAAGATGCTGCAACCCTTCGCCCGCGATTTCGGCCATCAGCGCCGCCGCCGCCCGATTAGAGAGGTGTCCCTGATTGCCGCGGATGCGCTGTTTGAGGCTCCACGGGCGGGCGGCCTCATGCAGGAGCGTCTCGTCGTGGTTGGCCTCAATCACCACCGCATGGCATTTGCGAAGCCGTTCGCGCAGTGCATTCGTCACCATTCCGATATCTGTCGCGATGCCAACGTTCCAACTCCCCGCCGAGAAAACGAATCCAACGGGATCGCTGGCGTCGTGCGGCACCGGAAAGGGATGGATGGAAAAGTCGCCGACAGAAAACGGCGAGCCGGTTGAAAAACAGGCACCCTTAATATCGCCGCCGATGCGCTCCCGCGTTCCGGCGTTGGCATAGACCGGAATGCCGTGGTTTTTCTGAAGAACC
>JBAWXO010000470.1:0-1864 GCA_037144035.1 Kiritimatiellales bacterium | reverse complement strand
ATCGCCGTAGAGCGTGCAGTAGCCGGTGGCGAATTCGCTCTTGTTGCCGGTGGTGAGCACCAGCCAGCCGAATTTATTTGAGAGTGCCATGATCAGCGTGCCGCGAATGCGTGCCTGAAGATTTTCTTCGGCGAGATCGGGCTTTGCATCCTTCCAAACCTTGGACAGCTCGTCGGTGAATTTTCCGAAGATTGGAAAAATCGGAATCGTGTGGAACTCTACGCCGAGATTGGTGGCGATCAATCCGGCGTCGGAAAGCGTTTCGTTTGACGAATACTGCGACGGCATAGTGACGGCCGCGACGCGGTCTTTGCCGAGCGCGTCAACCGCCAGCGTCAGCGCCAGTGCCGAATCAATTCCGCCGCTGACAGCGACGACAGCCTTCTTAAAGCCGTTTTTGTTCACGTAATCGCGCAGGCCAAGCTTGAGCGCTTCGTAAACCTCTTCGACCGGATGAGCAGGCAAGGATGCCTGCTCCACCTGTGAGACAGGCATCCCTGCCTGCCTGTCGGTTGAGCTGAGTATATATTCCTGAAAGAGCGGAGCGCGGGCGGTCACCTTGCCGTTAGCATTAAAAATGGCGCTACCGCCGTCGAAGACCAGTTCGTCCTGTCCGCCGACCTGATTACAGAAAAGCAGGGAGGCTTTTAGATTTTTTGCGGCGGTGGCAAAAACGGCTTCGCGCTCGAACCGTTTGCCGCGGTGGTACGGCGAGGCGGAAAGGTTAATCACCAGTTCCGGTTTTTTCGCGGCGAGTGCGCGGCAGGCTTCGCCGTCCGGCTGCCAAGAATCTTCACAGATATGGATGCCGACCTTTTTTCCGAACACATCGAAGGTGAGCGCTTCTCGGCCCGCATCGAAGACCCGCTTTTCGTCAAAGACGCCGTAGTTCGGCAAAAGCATTTTCCGGTAGATTTCGACGACTTGGCCTTTATGGAAAACAATGGCGGCGTTATAGCGTCCGGTTCCGTCGGCGATCGGTGCGCCGACGACAGTAAAAACCTGTTTCGGCAGGTTATCCTCCAGCCGTTTGAGCTGTTTGTCACAATCCTGAATGAACTGCGGACGCAGAACGAGGTCCTCCGGCGGATAGCCACAGAGCGCCAGTTCGGGGAATACAATCAGCTGCGCGCCAGCTTCAGCCGCACTCTGCGCGTCAGTGATGATGCGGGATGCATTCTGTTCTAGATCACCAACCGTCGGATTGAACTGGAGGAGAGCGGTTTTCATGATGACTTCGTATTGCGTATTGAATATTGCGTACTTTCAAATACGAAATACGAAGTACGCAGTACGTCTTATCGTCTGTAATTTGGAGCTTCTTTGGTGATCTTGATGTCGTGAGCGTGGGCTTCGAGCGCTCCGGCGTGCGAGACGCGGACGAGTTGTCCGGTTTCCTGCAGTTCGGGAATCGTGCGGCATCCGCAGTAGCCGAGGCTGGCCTGAAGTCCGCCGCTGTACTGCTTGAGCATTTTGCTGACAGCGCCCGCGTAAGGCACAACACCTTCAATCCCTTGCGGAACGAGATCGTCATCGCCGGCATCTTTTTGTCCGTAGCGCTGGCGGGACCCTTCGCGCGACTTCATGGCGTCGAGGCTGCCCATGCCGCGGTAGACGACAAACTGACGGCCTTCGTAGAGAATCTTTTCGCCAGGGCTTTCATCGGTGCCCGCGAGGACGGAGCCCATCATGACGCTGGAAGCGCCGGCGACGAGCGCTTTAGCAATGTCGCCGGAGTGGCGCACGCCGCCGTCGGCGATAACCGGAATGGAGCCTTCAAGAGCGGAAGCGCAATTGTAGATGGCGCTGATCTGCGGAATGCCGACGCCCGCCACGACTCGGGTGGTGCAGATGGAGCCGGGGC
>JBAWXO010000469.1:0-1867 GCA_037144035.1 Kiritimatiellales bacterium | reverse complement strand
CATTCCGTAAGCGGATGGTTCCGGTACGATCAGGAAGCGGGTCTATCCGGATACTGTGCACCGGGTCTGCGCCGACCGGCAACACCATTTCGAACGGACGAAATTCCGATCCGGCAGGCCACATGTACCGACCCGAACGCGCGCTGTCGGTGATCACCTGCGCCTCATTCCGCCCTGCGGTTTGAACCTCGCCGATCAAAGCCGGTGAAGCGTACGCCGTCACAGGTTTATCCAGAAAATTCACCTTACACACCCAGCCGATGCTGAGGACTAAAACAAGTGCGGCCAAAATCGTTTTGATTTTCATTTAAGCGATACCCCCTCAAGCTTGATGTCAGAAACCAGCAGCGGTGGACTGGATGGTGCCGGATCGCGAAAAACAATCCGGCTGATGCCCGGCTGAAGTGTCAGGTTTTCAACCGTCCATTCACTCATACGTCCGCTGTAGAAAGTCTGTGTGTCACCGCGATCTGTCGTAATCCGCTTAACTCCGCCCGCGGCGACTGCCTGGATAACCAGCCGCGCCGACGCCGGAAAGTCTGTCAGATTATTCAGTTCGAGTACCGCCGCACGCTGTAAGACGCGCCAATCGCGATAGTCCTGCGTCTTGGTGTAGGTCCAGCCGGAGCCGTACCACAGGGCCAGCGCTCTGCCTTGCTCGCGCTGCATGGTCAGATAATCCTCGCGGGTATTATAAAACACTTCGACAGAGAGCCGGTTGGTGTACGGGCCGCCATCCTCGCGATAAATCAGCCCCGCTTCGCGCAGTTTGATCCCGGCTTCGTTGCGGATCACCGCGTGCTGTTTGAAATGCTTGCGCGGCCAGTCCCACGGCCCGACCTGCGGATTTTCCCAGTAGGTCTTGGCGATTTCGAGATAGGCGGCATCGGGATACTTTTCAAAAAACTGTTCTACTGTTTTGCGCCAGTTGATTTGCAGAAAAGTATCGAGCGGTTCATTCGGCACGGTGAAGGTGAAGAGAACGTTAGTGGAAGGATAGACTTTCAGTTCGTTCCACGGCTCAAACCAGCGATCCACCAGCACCGGCGTTCCGGCCGACAGATGCGTGTCGCACCAACGGACAATGTCTTTGTAGGGCGTGGGCGAACCAGTCAGCCGGACCGCCTGAATCGCCGGAGGAACCAGCGGAACAAAAAAGAGCAGAACGATTACGCCCTGTGCAATCCGTCTCAGCAGAGGTTTCTGTAACCGATCGAGAAGACCAGCCAGACCTTGCGCATAACCACCCAGCAAAAGCGGGAAAATGCTAAACATATAACGCGACGTCTGGAACGTCGCAGCGCGCATTTGCGCCACAAGGGAAAAGGCTGCTCCGCCTAGAAATAACGCCGCGAGCAGCCAATGCGTAAGATTTTTCCGGTTGCGGCGCAACTCTTCCGCCCAAAGCAACAAAGCCAGCGACGCTAAGATGATGTTCGGGAACCCGCGCCCCCAGCTAAAGGTCTGCCAAACTCCATACAGATGCTCGAGCATCGGCTTGCGGTATTCTCCGGCAAGTAACCGCAGGTTCTGTTGCTGATGCTCTGCCGAGGCCAGTGCACGAATATGCGCCAGTCCCCACGGCTCAAACAGCATCGGCAGGGCGAGCAGGCCCAAGGTTCCGCTTAAAATCAGCAGTATGCGCCATTGCCGCGAGAAAAGGAGAACGGAATAAACCGAAGCCATGATCAGCGCAACCAACCCCCATCCGGAGGGCTGACTGTAAACCGCCAGCGTGGTTCCAAGCATCAACACGGTTACATACTGCCAGGCCGGCAGCGATTCCTCTTTGCCCTGATAACGACGAAAAACCAGCGCCGCGCCCCATAGTAGAAGAGCCAGACCGCAAATCATCGGCGCATAGTAG
>JBAWXO010000468.1:0-1885 GCA_037144035.1 Kiritimatiellales bacterium | reverse complement strand
GTTGGGGCGGTAGCCGAGTTGCCGAGCGGCATCTTTTACTTTCTGAATCATTTCATTTGAGACAGGAAATTCATTCAGTTTATCATTCAATACCCGCGAGACAGTCGCTTTGCTGATGTTACAGTAACGGGCGATGTCTCCGAGAGTTATACGATCGTTGGTACGTTTTCTTTTTTTCTTTGGAGGTGCCATATCGTTCGATCCTGTTTGATTACTGTAAGACATTATAAATTACGACAGATCCTAATTTTATTTTTGTTAAAGTGCAATAAATGGATGACAATTTAACAAGTTAGTGACACAATGAAGTCGTTTACAGTCTAATTTAGTTGTGGAAAAGGTGAAAAATTACTATGGAATGGTCATCCGAATGGATCAGGCTAGGGTTTGGCGCGGTGTCACCTCTTTTGCGGAAGTCGTTTGCAACCAAAGGCGCAGTGAAGTGTGCCCGGTTAACGGGAACGGCGTTGGGATTATGTGAATTGCGTCTGAATGGTGCTGAAGTAGGCAATACACATTTGCTGCCCGGCTGGACCGATTACCGTAAACGAGTTTATGTGCACACGTTTGATGTGACGGATCGCTTGGTTCAGGGCGAGAATGTTTTGGGATGCATTTTGGGGGCCGGCTGGTTTGCCGGTTATTTTGGCCCTTTCGGCGATAAAGGATACTACGGTCACGACGCATGGTTTTCAGCAACACTGGAGATTGAATACCAGAATGGAATCCGGGAAACCATTCGTACCGATTCGACATGGACGGGCAATGCCGGACCGATCCTTGCATCCGATATTTTAATGGGCGAGTCTTACGATGCCCGCAAAGAGGTTCCGAACTGGGATTCGCCTGGTTTCGACGATAAAAACCAGTGGTTAGAGGTTGCGCTGATCCGCAACGATGAGCAGTTGCCTGAAAAAATCGAGCCGTATCCGGGTGCGCCGGTTTGTACCGTCGCCGAAATTCCGGCGCAGAGTGTGGCGGAACCGAAGCCGAGTATTTATGTGTTTGATCTCGGGCAGAATATGGTCGGTGTAGTCCGCCTGAAAGTGAATGTTCCGTCCGGAACAGAACTGGTTCTGAAGCACGGCGAGATGCTCAATGCCGACGGTACCGTTTACACGGAAAACCTGCGTTCGGCCAAAGCGGTCGACCGCTATATTGCCAAGGGCGGCGGCGAGGAAGTCTGGCAGCCGCGCTTTACTTTTCACGGCTTTCGCTATGTTGAAATTTCCGGGTTTCCTGCAAAACCCGCGGTAGATGTTGTGACCGGTCAGGTCTGGATGTCGGGGGTACGCGAAACGGCTGTGTTCGAATGTTCCGATGAAAAAGTGAATCGTCTTTTCAAAAACATTCAGTGGGGGTTTCGCGGAAACTATCTCGAAGTACCGACCGACTGTCCGCAGCGCGACGAGCGGCTTGGTTGGACCGGAGATACACAGATGTTTATCCGCTCGGCTTCCTATCTGGCCGATATCCGTCCGTTTTATAAAAAATGGCTGGTGGATTTGCATGACGCACAGCATGAAAACGGCGGCTATCCGGATATGGCTCCGTTCATGGGGCGGATGAGTTACGCCTGTGCAGCCTGGGCTGACGCCGGGATTATCTGTCCGCATGTGCTATGGAAAGCTTACGGCGACACCTCGTTTATTCGCGACTGGTGGCCGCAGATGAAAAAGTTCATGGCGCTGATTTGTACGGACGACAATCGCCATAACGGCCCGGACGCTGTTTCCTACGGCGACTGGTTGCACTTCAATTCCGAAACGCCGGTACGTCTGATCGGGCTGGCGTATCGAGCCTATGATGCAGACCTGATGGCGGAGATGGCTGCCGCGCTGGGAGAAACAGCAGATGCAACGCACTTCAGCGTCGAAGTCGCGAA
>JBAWXO010000467.1:0-1886 GCA_037144035.1 Kiritimatiellales bacterium | reverse complement strand
CTACAGCCTGACCAAGATCGGGGCGGGCGAACTTACGCTGGCCGGTGCGAACACCTACAGTGGCGGAACGGTTCTCAACGAGGGCAAGCTGAGCATTAATAACGCCCAGGCTCTCGGCACGGGGGCGCTCACCATCAACGGCGGCACGATTGACAACAGCACGACCGGCACGATGGTGAACGTCAACAACAACGCGCAAAACTGGAACGGGGACTTCACCTTTCATGGCACAAGAGGCATTGGACATCGGCACTGGTGCCGTGACTCTTGGGGGAAATCGAACGGTAAGCAACAGCTACAATACTCTGACGGTGGGCGGAATCATTGACGACGGGGTCAACACCTACAGCCTGACCACGGCCGGAGCAGGCACTATGGTACTGACCGGTGCGAATACCTATGACGGCGCAACCATCATCAATGGCGGAATACTGCGAATCGCCAACGCCAAAGCGCTTGGAAGCACAAATGCGGGAACGACGATTAATGCAGGTGGTGAACTCGAACTTTCCGGCGGCATCACGGTGGCCAACGAGCTTCTCACTCTCAATGGCGGTGAGCTTTGCAGTTCGGCAAACATAAACACGTATGGCGGCGCGATCACGCTGACGGCCAATTCAGGCATAGATGCGGATGCCGGCACACTGAAAATTACCAGCGCGATTTCGGGATCGTACGGCCTGGCCAAGTTAGGCTCAGGAACCGTCGAGCTTTCCGGCGCGAACACCTATTCCGGCGACACGACGATCCGCGCCGGCACGTTGGTGGCGTCTAATACACTGGCCCTGCAAAACAGCACGCTGAATTACACGAATAACGGCGGCGCGATAAGATTCAGCCGCGGCATCGCCGCCTACACGCTCGGCGGGCTGGCTGGCAATAAAAACCTCGCCATGACTAATGCGGGCGGCACGGCGATCGCCCTGACGGTCGGCAACAACGGAAGCAACACGACCTATAGCGGTGCGCTTAGCGCAGGCGGACGCTTGATCAAAACCGGTTCGGGTACACTGACCTTCACCGGCGCAAATACCTACACCAACACGACAACCGTCTCGTTCGGCGGGCTGATCGTCAACGGCAGTATGCTGAGCAAGCAGATCACCGTGTCTGACGGTGCCATGCTGGGCGGAACGGGTACAGTGCAGGCGGTGACGATGGATGCCGGCTCAATTCTGACCGTTGGCGATGGCCGCAGCACAATGACTTTTAACGGCGCATTGCTGTTATCGGCCGGATCGACCAACATCATGGAAATTTTGAGCGGTAATTTGTATGACGTTCTTAAGGGCAATGGCGCGAATACACTGACAGCGAATGGCGTTTTCGTATTCGATTTCACCGGCAACACAACGCTGACCAACGGTTCAACCTTTGCTGTGCTCCAGAACTGGGGATCGATTACAACGAATGGCACGACCTTTTCAACGATCGGCCTGACCGCCGGACAGTCGCTGGATACCAGTCATTTATCCAGCGGCTTTGTGACAGTCATCCCTGAACCGGCAACAATCTCGCTCATCGCCTTTATCGGCGGACTGAGCCTGCTGATCCGCCGCCGGTTTATGGAGTAGATTTTCCAAACTATGTAAACGAGGAGTCTCGCGATGAATGAAAGAAACATCACTATAAGGTGTCTGGTCATCGCAGGTATTACTCTGGCGGCAGCAGCACAAACAGCCCGGGCCGCTTTGCTGGCCCAGGACGAATTTTCCTATGCAATCGGCAGTCAGATTGTCGGTCAGGGAAGTAACAGCAACTGGCCCACGGCAGGGAAAACATGGACCGGCGCCACAACTGCGATTCTGGAAACGGGCGACTTGGTCTACTCCAAATAAGGGCAGGTGTCCTGCAAGGGGTGGATGTCCTCCCGTTGAAGTTTCATC
>JBAWXO010000466.1:0-1894 GCA_037144035.1 Kiritimatiellales bacterium | reverse complement strand
CTATGCCTCCTTTTACACTGTCTTTTGAAAAACCTGTCCTTGAGCTGGAGAAAAAACTGCACGAGCTCGAAAGCTTCAGCAAAAATCAGGACATTGACGTTTCGCATGAAGTCGAGCGGATGAAGGAAAAGATCGAAGCCACCCGCGCCCAGATCTACACCAACCTCACCGCATGGCAGAAAGTCCAGGTTGCGCGTCATCCCGAGCGGCCCTACACCATGGACTACATCAAAAACATGACGACCGATTTCGTCGAAATTCACGGCGACCGCATCCATGGCGACGATCGGGCTATCCTTGGCGGCTTCGCGAAAATCGACGGACAGAAAGTCATGCTCATCGGCTCGCAGAAAGGGCGCGACACCCGCAGTAACCTTGAATGCAATTTCGGTTGCGCCTACCCCGAAGGCTACCGCAAAGCGCTGCGCCTGATGAAACTGGCCGATAAATTCAACGTGCCGATTGTCATTCTCATTGATACCCCCGGCGCGTTCCCGGGCTTGGAATCCGAAGAGCGCCATATCGCCGAAGCCATTGCCCTCAACCTGCGCGAAATGTTCAACCTGCGCGTTCCGATCGTCGTCACCATCATCGGTGAAGGCGGATCCGGCGGTGCGCTCGGTATCGGCATCGGCGACCGCATTCTCATTCTCGAGCACGCCTACTATTCCGTGATTTCACCCGAAGGCTGCGCCGCGATTCTCTTCAAAGATCGCGCCTACGCGGACAAATCGGCCGAAGCACTCAAGATCACCGCTCAGCACCTCATCGAAAACAAACTGGCCGATGAGATTGTGCCGGAACCGAAGGGCGGGGCGCATACGGATCAGAAAGCCGCAGCGGATAATCTGAAAGCAGTTATTCTGCGCAATCTGGCTGAACTGAAAGAGAAATCGCCGGAACAGCTCATGGACGCGCGTTACGATAAATTCCGCGCCATGGGCGTTTATCAGGAGTAAAGCGCGGCGGGGTCCAGACTCTGGAAACCCACCCCGCGATTCGCTTCGCTCACGCACCCCTCCGTCGGAGGGGATTTTTTATCTAGAGCGGTTTGAAAAATTTCATGGCCGTTTCACGATCCCGGTTTGTAGCAGTCGCCCTGCGGGCGACTTCGTTCGCCAAAGGCGAACGGCTACAGTTTTTTAATTTGCTCAGGAATCCCCTCCAGCGGAGGGGTGCCCGAAGGGCGGGGTGGGTAAACTTTACCGCGAACGGGTGATTTCGACGGCGACACTGCGGGCAAAGCGCAACGCGCCGGGCTTGTCAATGGTGACGGTGACGCTCTGAACACGCTTATCTTTCAAACAGATGGAGGAAATCCCTTCGGCCAATGATTCAATCAGATGGAAACTGCTTTTTTCCACGAAATCCAGAATGGCTAACTTGATGGCTTTATAGTCCACGGTGTCTTTGAGTGCATCGCTTTTTCCTGCGGTACGCAGATCGGTTTCCATCGCGATATTGATAAGGATGTCCTGCTTGTTCTTCCGCTCCTCGGGATAAAGCCCGATGATGCAGCGAAGGGAAAGCTCACGAATATGAATACGATCCATGGGAATGCCTCGGTTTGTTCGTTTCGCAAATTATGAAGTATGAACTATGAAAGATGAAAGCGGTTTTCCGCCTGCGGCGGATATTTTTAAAGACCATCCACTTTCATAGTTCATCTTTCATCCTTCATCTTTTCCCAAAAGGTTTTGTCCTCCATCCACAAAGATGGTCTGTCCGGTGATGTGGTCGCTTTTGAGCAGATAGATGACGGCGTCGGCGACGTCGGCGGGCGTCGGGCGTTTGCCGAGCGGAATGGTTCCGGCCGGTTCCCATGCGGGATTATTGACGTGTTGAGGCGGAGGAAGCACCGCGCCGGGTGCGACGGCATTGACGGTAATGCCGG
>JBAWXO010000465.1:0-1902 GCA_037144035.1 Kiritimatiellales bacterium | reverse complement strand
AAGAAGCGTTTCAAGCCGATGGATATCGGTCAGCGGCTCCGCGTGGTTCCGCCGTGGCTGGCAGATTCAGAGGTCAGGAATCAGGAGTCAGGCGTCAGTGGGGAGAAGATTGAGATTGTGATTAATCCGGGACTGAGCTTTGGAACCGGCAACCATTTTACGACGCGCTTCTGTCTTGAGCAGCTCGACCGCTTTGTTCCGCAGAGCGGCGCGAAGACGATGCTTGATATCGGCACCGGTTCCGGGGTTTTGGCTATTGCGGCGGCCAAACTCGGTGCCGAACAGGCGCTGGGCGTGGATTTTGATCCGATCTGCGTTGAGTGTTCGGTAGAAAATGCGCAGGCCAATGGTGTTGCAAAGCAAACCTCGTTTCGTCAGCACGATATCACCGACGGCTGGCCGCCGGCCAGGCCGGTTTTCAGGGCAGAAGATGAGCCGTGCTCTAACGCCAGCCGCAACCGGGAGTCAATGGCCTCTGAGCTGGTCGATGCGCAAAAGTATGACATCGTTTGCGCCAACATTTATTCTTCGCTGTTGATCGATAACGCGGCGACGCTCTTGCGCGTGGCGGGAAAATATCTGCTGCTGACCGGCATCCGCGAAATGGAACTCGATGGCGTGGCCGATACATTTGTGCGGCTGGGCGGCCGCGAAATCGTCCGCGACAGCGACAACGAGTGGGGCGGATTGGTATTTTCGATTGCCGATTGATGATTGTCGATTGGGGGAACGGGAGAGAATTTAGCGACTTATAAAACCCGGCGGACATCTTCCCGCGACCTTTTCATCGCTTCGATGGCTTTGCGAGCCTGTTCTTTATCGGCGGATTCTCCGGGATAGCGGAACTGAACGGCATACTGGGTGAGAAGTTGCATATCATTCCGCATCGGCTCCCAGAGCGGATAAACAGCAAGGCATAGATCGAGCAGAACTTCCAAATCGTGGACTTTTGAAAACGATATTCGCTGTTTGATCAGAACGGCATTGAGATATTTTTCGATGCACTGCTGGGCGTGGAAGCAGGCGGAGTCGTGGTTTGGCTGCTTGCGGGCGCGGTATTCGCGCAACGCACTGGCGCAATCGCCTTCGGCTTTTGCAACCCACTCTTTAATCTGCGCGTTCATAGAGCGTACGGCCTTCGGTCAGAGCGGAAGTGATGAAAACATCGCACTGCTTAAGACGGGCTTGGGTTTCGCGCGGGGTTCTGACGATCAGATCGAGAGGAAAACTGCGGCGGACGGCTCTGCGGATTGCCAGCGCCTGTTCGGAGGATTTGCCTTTGTGCTCCATCACCACCAGCAGATCAACGTCGGAATCCTCGGTCGGCTGACCCTGTGCGTAGGAACCGAAGAGAACGATCTTTTCGGGATGAATTTTTTTCGCCACTTCGCTGGCAAACGCATCAATCTTGTTGAGAGCAACCATGTCGGCATCGTGTCCGAAACCTGTTTTTAAGTCAATGCACGGGAGGGAACGGGATTGGTTATGAGCATCCCATAACCACAGAATACACAGAATTTTAGCCGCGAAAGAGCGCAAGAATCGCAGAAAACTAGGCCGTGCCTCTAAGTTGACAAGTTGTCCCGACGGTGGCAATTTACAAGCCTGAGAGGTGAAAGCTATGAAGACATTGCCGGTAGGTGAATTTAAAACACATTTTTCCGATGTACTGGATCGCGTTCAGCATGGAGAGGAAATTGCGGTGAGCTATGGCCGCAAGAAAGAGAAGATTGCCGTAATTATTCCTTATTCTCACTACAAACAGCCGGCGAAACGTGTGCTGGGTGTGATGGAAGAAACGGCATCGTATAAGGTAAAGGGCGATTTTAAACTCAGCACGGAAAAATTTCTGGGGTTGGAATGAAATACCTGCTCGATACTCACGTGCTGTTATGGGCTTTG
>JBAWXO010000464.1:0-1914 GCA_037144035.1 Kiritimatiellales bacterium | reverse complement strand
GTTTTCGTCCGGGGCTCAGCCGGTGAACGTCTTGGCGGATCGCGTTTCCGCAATACTTCAACGTATGAGTCCGGATCAACAGAAGAGTTTTCTGAAACAGATCGGACAAAACAGCTCCGGAGCGAATCAGAAGACCGGAACCTCAGAAAAATCCTCTTCGCAAACTAAATCGAAAAATACCAAGACGCAGTCAAACAGATAAGAAAAAATGAGCCGGATCCGTTCTCAGCACTCGATCCGGTGAATGTTCATGTTGGCGATGTCGGTTTCACCGATGTCCATGTTTCTGGCGAGGGCGAGATATTTTACTGCGGCAAACGGATCGTCGTGGAAGAGTTGAGCGGCGACAACGTCAGCGGCGACCTGATCCTTGGACAGAATGACTTGCTGCGGATAAATCATATTCAGCGATGGGCCTCGCGGCCCATCACTAGTCATACTGCGTGTGGCGTCAATAATCGTCCATGTCGGCTTCATAAAGATGCAGAAGTCGGCGATACACTGGGGGAGGTCATTGCTGTGCCACCATTTCGGATCTTTGATAACACCCATCCAGTTTTTCATCGCCATGGTCAGTTTGGCGCCGCCGTGGTGTTTGGCAACGGGCATGTTAATGATAGCATCGGCCTCCAGCATCTCGGCGCAGACTTCGACGGTCTTCAGGCTTTTGGCCTTTTCGATAGTGATCGTTTTGAAGGCGGTCTTGGCCGACCGGGTGGAGACAAATTTAACATCGTATTTATTGATTAACGGACCTATTCCGTTGCGCTCAGGCGGGGTAACCGTATCGGTGGCCTTGCCATAATACTCAGGGATGATGATCTCTTTAATACCGCTGTCCTTGGCGGCTTTCAGAAAGCCTTCGACAATTTCTGGATGGGTTGAGGCCGCTGTTTCCGGCGCGCTGTTGATAAAGACGTTCGGCTTTAAAGCGATTTTTTTGGCATTTTGTCCGAATCCGCCGTTGGCGAATATGGTTTCCATGCATTTTTTCATCAGAGCCGAGTTGTCCGGACCTTTGAAAACCCAGACATCGACTTTCGGTCTAATCTCTTGAGCGAGCAGGGTGGACGGGCTGGTGGCCAGCGCGGCGGAACTGAGGGCTCCGATCTTGACGAACTCACGGCGGGACAGATTTAGCATATATGGACCTCCTTAAAAATCGGCTGACTATAACGGATTTTCCAATATTTGGAAGCTCTCCCGTCCGGCATTTTTTCGTGTCTGCCAAGCCGATGGGTCAACAAAGGCTGGTATTCATCCGATTTTCTAGTTTATTCTCCGCCATTCGATTTTGAGTTACGGATTACTCGTTACGGATTACGTATGAATTATATCAGTACCAGAGGGCGGATGGAGCCGGTGGGCTTTCTTGATGCCGTAATGATCGGGCTGGCGCCCGACGGTGGCCTGCTTCTGCCCGAAAGCCTTCCGAATGTTGGAAGCAAGCTGGAGCTGTGGAAAAACCTCTCCTATCAGGAACTGGCGTTTGAGGTGATGAGCCTCTTTATTTCCGATATACCCGCCGAAGACCTCAAGGCGCTGATTGATAAGAGCTACTCCACCTTCCGGACCCCGGATGTCACGCCGGTCATTCCGGTCAACGGTTTCCATGTATTGGAACTCTGGCACGGCCCGACACTGGCCTTTAAGGATGTCGCCCTGCAGTTTCTCGGCAATCTGTTCGAATACGTTCTCGAAAAGCGCGGCGGCCAGCTGAATATCCTCGGCGCGACCAGCGGCGACACCGGCTCGGCCGCCATCTACGGCGTGCACGGTAAAAAGAACATCCGCATTTTCATCATGCACCCGAAAGGGCGCACCAGCCCCGTGCAGGAAAAGCAGATGACCAGTGTGCTCGACGACAATGTCTTCAACCTCGCGGTCGAAGGCACGTTCGACGACTGCCAGCAC
>JBAWXO010000463.1:0-1921 GCA_037144035.1 Kiritimatiellales bacterium | reverse complement strand
AGCGTGTCTTTTTCTTTAGAACTCGGTCACTTGGCCACTCGGACACTCGGAATCTATTATAAACTTTGAAATTCCTAAACGTGGACTTAACCGGCTTCGCCGGGGCTTATTTTGACGCGAAGCGTCTTTCGGAGTGCGCTGTGTCAGCAGCGCTTTTAAATAATTCCAAAGCGGCGCTTACACGCCGCACTCCAAAAGATTGCCACGCAATCATAAAGAAAATACAATTTCCTGTGCGATAAATTTATTACAAGTTCAACTCCATGCTTATACAAAATTATAAGTTCTTTCATTTCATAGGATGCGGCGGAGCCGGGATGGTCGGACTCGCCCTCATCATGCATGAAAAGGGATTCCAGGTGACTGGTTCCGACCTTAAGGAATCCGCCAATACGGAACTTCTTAGAGAGAAAGGAATCCAGGTTTTTACAGGACACAGTCCCGCAAATATTCCGAAGAATGAAAAATCAGAAATTTTCATAGTAAGATCCTCCGCTGTTTCAGACTCAAACCCTGAATTTGCCGAAGCGGTGTCACGAGGATGCCGACATCTGCGCCGGGGCGAATTCCTTGCGGAACTCGCAAAAACCTACAAGTGCACGATATCCATTGCAGGCTGTCACGGCAAAACAAGCGTCACCGGAATTGTCACCCATATCCTGATGCGGGCTGCTCCCGCAACCCAAACTCGAAATCCGAAACTCGAAATCCGAAATAATAGAACCCAGGACTACGAAACAAAAAAACTAAATCCGGGATACATGGTAGGAGGAAAAGTCACCGGCTGGAAATATTCCGGAGGCGCAGGCGACGGAAATGTTTTTGTAACTGAGTCAGATGAAAGCGACGGCACACAGATTCACCTGAAAAGCGATATCGCGGTAGTCACCAATGTGGAAGATGATCACAGCTGGAATGTCGGCGGCGAAAAAGTCCTCTACGACAATTTTGCGAAATTCGCGAAAAACTCAAAAAAACTCATTTACGCCCCATGCCCCCTTGCGGACAAGATTTTCGCTTTCCATAAAAATAAAAGGGAAATTGACCTGGCTTCACTTTCTGCGAAATTCGCAGACATGAAGGACTGGGGTGCGTTCCAAAGGATCAACGCGGCAATCGCCGTCGAAGCCGCAACTGAAATCGGGATTGACAGGACTGAGGCCGAAAAACATGCGCGAACTTTTCCCGGAATTGAGAGAAGGATGTCAGTGCGTTTCCAAAAAGACGGGTTCGTCCTGATAGAGGATTACGCGCATCATCCGACCGAGGTTTCCGCCTCGATATCGGCATTGCGCGAAAGATTCCGGGGATATTACCTGCGTGTCGTATTCCAGCCGCACCGTTATAGCCGCACGAGGGCACTGGCCAGCGATTTTGCCGCCGTGTTGGAAGGCATGCATGAACTGGTTCTTATGCCGGTGTATGCCGCCTCGGAACCGATGATGGCGGGGGGGACGTCCTGGGATCTGTATGCGCATATCCGGCGCTCGGGTAAAGTTCGAACACTCTGCGCGACGTCGCTGCTCGAGGCCTGGGGCTATGTGCGCTCCGCGCTCCGGCCCGGCGATGGATTGCTGATTATGGGGGCGGGCGATGTCGAACAAATTGCCCATTGGGCGCGCGCGGAACTGACTGAGCGCGGTCTGGCCGCCCTGGACCAGACATCTCTGGTGGACCCGGCATCCCGGGTGAAGCTGGAAAGAAGCGCGGCGAGCACAACACCGCGTTGAAACACGGGAATGGCCCGTGCCGCCGCCGCCTGAATCTCGGGATGGTCTGGTCGGACAGCCGTTGTGCGCACAACCCGATCCACGCCGGCAACAGCCGGGGTGCCGGCCCCAGCCGGGGTGCCGGCCAGGTGGGCGGGATCGTGTCCACACCCAAATTCAATGCCGGCAGCGATCAGCCACGTCGTCAAGGA
>JBAWXO010000462.1:0-1927 GCA_037144035.1 Kiritimatiellales bacterium | reverse complement strand
ACTAATCTTCACTTAGGGTCTTTTTTCGACCTGCTTGAGCACCAAGAAGATAATGCGAAGTGTTGATGTCTCAAAATTGCTTATCTTTGTAGATCATCGCATCAAAACGATAATGTGACATCTGCGAATCTGCCGATTGATCCAATGCTTCAAGGATCAATCCTTTCTTCATCGCTGTTTCAACTAAAAATTCACGATCCCACCACGTTCCAATTGCTTCTGTTCCATTAGCCGTCCGCTCGTAATACTCTTTTAGCCGTTCTTCCGTATTGTAAAAGACACGCAGGTTCTTTTTTTCAGGGATGTCTGTAATAAAAAAAATGGCTTTTGGCGCACTAAGCATTAAAAAATTATCGAGCAGTTTAGAGAAATCGTTTTCCGCGAAATGTTGCAATCCGGTGTTCATGTAAACTTTTTTGAACTTGCGATTTTTTATCAATTTGACCAGCGAATCATCTAAAACCGAACCACAGATATAATTTACATTATTCGATTTGAGCGTATTTGCAACATCAAGTAAAGGCTGTGAAAAATCTACACCCGTAATCGAATCTACATAATTAGCGATTTTTTCAGTTACAGCGCCGTTTCCACAGCATAAATCCAGAACCACATCATTTTTCTCCAGTGATAAGGCCATAACGATTCTTTCATAAACTATTTTAAATTGCGCATCGTTGATTGGTTTTTTATTGATGGTTCTTTCGACTTGTTGCAGTAACGATGCCCAATCGTTTTTTTTGCCTTGTTGTGTATCAATTGAATTCCAATATGTTTTCCAGTCACGCATGGGTTTCTCGTTACATAATTTGTTTTCCAATTCAACCGTTTCAAATTGCCGTTGCCCGTCGAATCGCTTCGCCATGCGAATCGTGTAGTTATGGCTGGCGATGCCTTCTGAAGCAAACCCGCACCGCTCATAAACGCGTCTGGCTTTGGCGTGATTGCAATTCACCTCAAGCCAAACAGTTTTTAAACCCAGCTCATGCTCTGCGAGTTGCAAAATTTTCTCCGTTGCCAAGCTTCCCACGCCTCGCCCCCAATACTCTTTTGCTCCAATAAAAATATGGAACTGTGCTGTATCACCATCTATTTCAGTTAATTGCACGTTGCCAACGTAAACGGGGCCGAGGCCATCATCCACACAAATTGCAAAGCGCATCTCATTCTTCTTCTTGAGAACATCAATTATCCATTCTGTTTCTATTTCCGGCGTTATTTCTTTATCCGGATGTGTTTCTGTATATTCCCACACCTTCGGATCATTTCGCCACTTATATGAAGTTGCGGCATCTGTTATGGTTAAAGGCCTAATTGTCACATTCATATTTAACTCCGGGTTATCTCAAAATAATTTTCTGATAGTCGTTCATATTATCCATCAGGCGCAACATTTGCTCCTGAGACTCAAATTTTAAAATCTGGGTTCCAAGTGTGCAATTGGATCCATTAAACATCTTCACTTCAGCCCCCTCTTTACACCACCGGACCTCTTCAACAATGCACTTTTTAATCTCTTCTGAGCATTCAAACCGCTCAACCACCCCATCAGCCTGTGCATGCATAATGTAAGATGCATAATAACCGACCGGCGGCTGCATTTTAAGATCTGAACAATCAAGCCCGAGAGCAGCATCAACAGTATATTTCACCATATCCACACCGGTAATGTGTTTGGTGACTTCCGGGATAAGGTTTCCTCCATTACGGGGGCCAATCTCTAAAATGTAAACACGGCCGGAAGAATCTGTTAGATACTCTATGTTTAAAGCACCAACCCGCATGCCAAGCTTCGTGAGTATCGACTGAATCGTATCCCGCGCCTCCTGCTGAACGGCCTCATCCTGTACATACGGGAAACTGATACCTGCCGGCACATAGGGATTACAAGCAATGTCATTATGTTGATTTCCAAAACAAGTAAATA
>JBAWXO010000461.1:0-1937 GCA_037144035.1 Kiritimatiellales bacterium | reverse complement strand
CGTGGCGAGTGCGGCCGCAAGCGGATGGGCGGCGATTGCAGTTCGGGTTGTTGTTGTCATGGTTCTATCAGCCCATGTAATCGCGGATATTGTGCGCAGCAGCGTATGCCGCGGCCTCAGCACGGTTGTTTACATGGAGTTTGGAGAAGACGGAACTAACGTAGTTGCGGACGGTGCCTTCGCCCAGTGACAGTGCGTCGGCGATTTCGCGATTGGTTTTGCCTTCAGAAAGATAGGCGAGCACGCGCAACTCCTGTTCTGCATACGCCCGAATCCGCTCCAGCAGCGGCGCATCCACAGCGGCGGCGTTGACAATCGTAATTGCTTTTTCCTTCTGAAATGGGGCGCATCCAGCCGTGAACAGAAACAATCCCATTGTGAAAAGTGTGATCAGACGCATAAAAAACTCCTTTTATCTAAAAATTACAGTTAGTATTCTGCCGTTTTCTAACCACAAAGTGCAAATCTGTTTTATGCCAGCTTTCAAATATATTGCGCGCGGTGCCGATGGCAAACGGGTGGACGGCACGTTAGAGGCCGCCGACCGCCGAGCCGCATTGCAAATCCTTCAGCAGGCGGGACATACTCCGCTTTCCCTTGATCAGGCCACCTCGAAATCCGTCGCCGATTCGGTAAAAAAGCGGTTTAAATTTGAAACCGGCCTGCATAAAAAGACCAAAATGGGCGCACGCGACATGCTCCTTTTCTCACGTGAAATGGCCGACCTGCTCGCCTCCGGCATGACGCTGGGCCGGGCGCTTCACACCCTGGCGCAGCGCAAAGGCGACAACGCCAAGGCGCAGATTGTCCGCCGCCTGCGCGACGAAGTGGTGCAAGGCAGTTCTCTTTCCGAGGCCCTGCGGATCTATCCCGAAACGTTTCCGCAACTCTACATTAGCATGGTGCGCGCCGGGGAAGCTTCCGGCGCGCTGGCCGAAGCGCTCGAAGGACTCAGTCACCACTACGAACGGGTACAGGAGGCGCGCAGTAAAGTCATCACGGCCATGATCTACCCGGCCATCGTGCTGGGCATTGGCCTCCTCTCAGTCGTCGGCCTGATGGTCTTTATCGTGCCGCGCTTCGCGCCGATCTTTGATGAGCTGGGCGGCACCCTGCCCCTGCCCACCCGCATCCTGATGGCGTTCAGCAATGCGCTGATCAAATACGGCGCGCTCATTTTAATCCTGGTGGCTGTCGGTGCGGTTGCCTTGCGCAAATGGCTGCTAACTCCCCCCGGAAGATTGTGGCTGCACACCCGCCAGCTCAAATGGCCGGTCATGCGCCAGATCATCACCGCCAACGCCTTCGCCCATTTTGCCCGCACGCTCGAAACGCTCATTCGCAACGGCGTACCGATCCTGAAAGCGCTCACCATCTCAGAAGAAACCGTCGGCAACGATGTGATCGCCAAAGAAATCGCCGCCGCCCGCGCCCGCGTCACCGACGGATCCAGCATCGCGGGGCCGCTGGCGGCCGGCAAAGTATTTCCGGAACTGCTCACCGACATGCTGGCCGTCGGCGAAGAAACCGGCGACCTGCCCGGTGCGTTAAAAAATATTGCGCGCCGCTACGACACCGAACTCGACTTCAGCATCAAAGTGCTCACCACCGTTATGGAGCCGGTGCTGATTCTCGGTATCGCCATCATCATCGGATTTGTGGCTGTCAGTATGCTGATGGCCGTGTTCAACCTGACCAGCGGCTTAGGGGCTTAACAAGGAGACCTCATGAATAATTGTAAATCAGCAATCATAAATCGAAAATCAAAAGGCGGTTTCACCCTGATCGAAATCATGCTTGTGATTGTCATCATCGGGATCATCGTCGGCATCGCGGTACCCAAAATCAGCGGCAAGCTCGGCACAGCAACCGACACGGCCGCCCGGGCGAGCATCAAGGGGGTGGAAAGCGCGGTGAGCAGTTATGAAATGGATCAT
>JBAWXO010000460.1:0-1939 GCA_037144035.1 Kiritimatiellales bacterium | reverse complement strand
GTCCGAATAGCTCTGTGTCCGTTTCATGAGGGAGGAGCCAGCCCACTCCTTCATATCTTCCGGATGGCAGGCTTCCAGCGCGGTAAACGTCCGGCAGATTTTTCCGTTGGCCGTCTCTTGTCTGGTAATATAAAAAAGCATCGAGTCCGCCTGACGGTTCCCCGGCATCAGCAATGCATCAAAATCGCACTGCGGGAAAAAGTTGATCATGCAGTCTTCCATAAGATCCGGATCGTCGCAGATACCGAAGACGGAAAAAAAGCCGAACGACGGCTCGAACCCGGCAACCCGGTTGATAAAACCTTTGCGTAGCGCTTCGCGCGGTAAAATGTCGAGAATGGTTTGCGGATGAAGAGACAGCACTCCGTTCGCGAACCGGATAAGTTCGCCGGAACTCAAACGTAATGCGCCAGCTGTTCCGTTCGCGACCTCTTCGCAGGCAATCACCGAGCAGTTGCAACGGATTTCAACGCCGGCCTTATCGAGAGCAGCCTTCAACGCCAAAACAAAGGCGTCCCCACCGTCTTCCACATGCACAATTTCGTCGTGTATGCCTTGGCACATGCGTGCATGATTAGCGAACGAGATCTCCGATGGAGCAACCCCATAACAAAGACAGTATCCGCCAAGAATGGCTTTCAGCTCTTCATTGCAGGTCAGTTCGGCAAGCACATCGGCGAGGCTTTGATAATCCTCGTCCAGCGGACCCATGGAGTCGCCGAGGTGGCGCAGATTCATACTACTGGTCCGGGCGCAAACTGAGTCGATCCTCGAAAAATAATCTTCAACGGCAAGCCGCTCGTCTGGAAAGGCTTTATACAACGCCTGAACCAGTCCAGAGCGCTCGCAAGAAACCGCATAGACGTTCCCGGACGATTCCATAATAAAACGGCTGCCTGTCTCTTTGGAAAAAGGCGCAGGATGAATTTCTTGTTCAATGCCCAGCACCTTGAGCATATCGTTCAGCAGCCCTTTCGGCGCAAGCCCGCCGGTGAAATGGAAACCGGTATCGAACGGAACTCCATTCAATGAGAACCGTGCCATGGATCCGCCGATAGCCGATGCTTTTTCCAGCAGCAGCACCCGCCCCCCCTGCCGAGACAGAAGTAAAGCCGCCGTCAGACCGCTGATGCCGGCACCTGCCACCACATGGTCGTAGTATTGCGCATCGCCCATCAGTTTCTTTCAGAATCCTGCCATTTAAATGGCAAGACCGCCGTTTACACCGATCACCTGTCCATGAATATAAGATTGCTCGCCGTTGCACAAAAAGTTCACGGTCGCAGCCACATCATTTACATTGCCAAAGCGGTTCAGAGGAATCAGCGGTTTAATTAAAGCGGCAGGAAGATCGGCGGTCATATCGGTCTCAATCACACCGGGAGCCACCACATTCACAAAAACGTTCTTCTTGCCGACTTCCCGCGCTAGCGCTTTCACCGCACCGATCAATCCGGCCTTCGATGCTGAATAATTCACCTGCCCTGCTTGACCGATCTGACCGGCAGTAGAAGAAATCACCACGATGTGTCCACGCTTTTCGCGCAGCATCGGGAAAAGCACCGCTTTGGTGACGTTATAGAAGCCGGTCAGATTGGTATCAATCACAGCATCCCACTCCAGCTTGGTCATCCAGACCATCAAATTATCGCGAACGATACCGGAATTAAACACTAGGACATCCGGAGCCTGCTTATCGCATTTTTCCTGCAGCGCAGCACGGGTTTCCTCGTAATCCGCAACATTAAATCCAAGAATTTCGCAGGAACGTCCTAATGCTTCGATTTCGGATTGCACCTCTTTAGCGGCATCGACATTGCTGTGATAAGTCAGCCAGATATCAAAACCGGAACCCGCCAGCTTCAGCGCAATCGCCCGCCCGATCCCCCTGCTTCCTCCAACAACCAGTGCTATTTTCATATCGCCCGATTAAACCTGC
>JBAWXO010000459.1:0-1957 GCA_037144035.1 Kiritimatiellales bacterium | reverse complement strand
CAGGGGCGGTGAAACGTACGATGCCCGCCGCGAACTGAACGGCTGGGCGGCTGAGGGCTTTGATGATCGAACCTGGCGGCAGGCACAGGCGCTCAGTTCCCCGAAAGGACAGCGGGTTCCTCAGAGGCTTCCTCCGATCAAGATCAATCAAACGTTGAAACCTGTGAAAGTATCCGAACCCAGGCCCGGTGTTTATGTTTTTGATTTTGGGCAGAACTTTTCTGGGTGGGCGCGGTTATCGGTCAGCGGCCCCGCTGGGGCGGCCATTCGTATGAAGTATGGTGAGAGGCTTTGGGAGGACGGAACGCTGAATCAGACCGGTATCAATAATTACACCGAAGGGCGGTTTCAAACCGACGAATACATATTGAAAGGCGGCGGAACCGAAGCGTGGGAGCCGCGTTTCTGTTATCACTCATTCCGGTATGTAGAGGTGACCGGGTTGCCTGGACCGCCCTCTCTGGACTCGCTTTTGGGGCGTGTGGTCTACAGTTCGGTAGAGCCCGCAGGATCTTTTGTTTGTTCCAACGACCTGCTGAATCAAATTCAGAAGGCCTGCGTATGGACGCTGATCAGCAACATTCACAGCATTCCGCAAGACTGTCCGCACCGCGAAAAAATGGGCTGGATGGCCGATGGACTCGCCTCTTCCACGGCCGCTATATTCAATTTCAATATGTCTGAATTCTACCGCAAATGGCTCGATGACATGCGCGACGCCCAGACGCCGGGCCACGGAGGAATGCCTTCGATCGTTCCGTGGAGCGGTTGGGAGAGCGCCGGAGATCCGGGAGGAAAACACGCCTGTCCGTGCTGGGGGAGCACATGTGTTATCCTGCCGTGGAAACTCTACCGGCAATATGGAGACACACAGTTCCTTGCGAACAATTATGCCATGATGCGGGATTACACAGACAGCCTTGAAAAACGTTCCCAGGATCATGTTATCAGCTTCGGGTTGGGTGACTGGCTGGAAGTAGGATCCCTTTCAAGACCGTCTCGCACACCGATGCCGCTGACCAGTACAGCGTATCTTTTCTACGATGCTTCGCTGGTCAGCCGGGCCGCAGCGCTTCTGGGTAAGCCCGATGAGGAAAATAAATATCAGGTTTTGGCTACGGATGTTCAAAGTGCTTTTCAAAAGAACTTCTTTCAGCCGTCCCTGTCCGGTTACGCCAGAGAGAGCCAGACGGCACAGGCCCTTCCGTTGGCAATCGGCCTGGTTCCAGCAAACTTGCGCGAGGCCGTGTTCGGAACGCTGGTCACCAATGTGACCGTAGCGCGTAAAAATCATATCAGCTCAGGAATCGTCGGCACACCCTATGTTCTCGATATTCTGACTCAGAACGGGCGCGCTGATCTGGCGTATGCAATGGTGTCACAGACCGATTCCCCCGGCTGGGGCGACATGATCCGGCGCGGCAATACGACCATCAGCGAGGACTGGGGCGGTGTCATGTCGCTGAATCATCCGGCCCTCTCTTGCGTAAGCGCCTGGTTCTATCAGGCCCTTGCCGGCATCAACAGCGACCCTGATTTTCCAGGGTTCAAGCGGATCGTCATCAGCCCGCAGGTGGTGGGGGATTTGACATTTGTGAAAGGCAGTTATCAGTCCGTTTACGGTCTGATCAGGAGTGAGTGGTCCCGGAACGGAAGTCAGGTGGAGCTTCATATCGAAATTCCCGCCAACACAGAGGCTGACGTTTTTCTGCCTGCGGACGCAAGTCAGCCCGTGATGGAAGGCGGCAGGCCGGCGGACAAAGTAGCGGGAGTTTCGCTTGTGTCGCGGCGTGAGAGCGGCTTCACTTGCCGCGTCGGTTCCGGAACATACAACTTCACCTTTACGTTGAATCGTGTGGCGGTGAAGTGAACTTTTTCACTATAAAACAAAGGCGGGTCGCAGACTTTGCAAAGCAACAAAAAACAAAGGGAAACATTTATGAAAAATAAAAACAGG
>JBAWXO010000458.1:0-1963 GCA_037144035.1 Kiritimatiellales bacterium | reverse complement strand
TGAAGCAATCGGCGACTGGACGGCGCGTAACGGACTGCTGGAAAAGACTCCTGCCGGTCTGACTGTACGGGTTTCCCAAAAAACACCGCCGCCGTTCATAACGATTCAGAAGCTCTCCATTCCGGCACCGGTTGTCGTAGAAATACAGCTGACCGCCGAAGCGGAAGGGCTCGGGGCCATCGAGTGGAGAACAGAAGGCGACATGCCGCAATCGAAAGTTGCCCTCCCGTTCAATCCGGGAAAACAAACTCTTTCGGTTTCATTGCCGGATCCAAACGGAAAGAATCTGATTCACCTCCGGATCATCCTGCCGTTTGCCGAGCAGAACATCACCCTTCAGTCCGTGCTGCTCCGCGGAGGTTCGGGTACTCCTGAAAAACGCTGGGATTTTTAAAATGTGAAAAAATATATTCCCCATCTGATCTGCGCGGCAGGAGTTTTCTCTCCTGCCAGCCCCAGTGTACAGGCGGCGGATCCTTCGTCCGCCCTGCGCTGGCATTGGAATACCGCTGGCGATGCCGAAGGCTGGACAACATCCGGCATGAGCCCGTCCGCCGTATCCAACGGTTTCTTTGCCGGAATATCGGCCGGCAACGACCCGTACTTTTTTTCCGCTGATAACCTCAACCTGAATCTCGCCGGTAACACCAAAGTCTATATCCGGGCGCGGAATGGATCTTCGCAGACCGCCGCAGCCGTTTATTTCGAAACGACCCATTCGCCGGCGTTCACCGGTCAATATGTTCCTTTCACTACAGTCGCCAACGACCCGGGCTATACAAACTATGAAGTTGATATGAGCGGCCATACCAACTGGAACGGAACACTCAAACGCCTGCGCATTGATCTGCCCAACGGCGCAAGCACCGGCGCGCAGATCGGCCTCGACTGGGTGGCCGTCGGCGAATCCGGCACGCGCCCGAATGTAGTCTTCGTTTTGTGCGACGATTTCGGCTGGAACGATACGTCCATCAACGGCAGTACCTTTTATAAAACCCCGACGCTGGAACGGCTGGCGGATCGCGGCATCCGGCTGACCAGTGCCTACACCGCCAATCCGCTCTGCTCGCCGACGCGCGCCAGCATTCTGACCGGTCAATATCCGGGCCGTCTGCGCTTCACCACTCCCGCCGGCCACCTGCTTCAGGTGATCCTCGATCCGGTCGTGCCATCCACGGCCGCCAGTACGGCCAAACTGTGCGAACCGCAATCCTGCACCCGCCTGAAAAACGAATATGTAACCTATGCGGATATTATGAAAACCGCCGGTTACTCCACCGCATTCATGGGCAAATGGCATCTGGGACGCGACCCCTACATTCCGGAAAACCAGGGATTCGATACTGTCATCGGCGGACGTTACCACTCCGGTCCGCCCGGCGGCTACTTTGCCCCCTTCAGCGAGGACAGCAACCTGCCGACTGCCGCAGCCGGCACCCATGTCAATGACCTGCTCGCCGACTGTGCGGGCGGATTTATCCAGACCAACCGCAATCGGCCATTCCTGCTGAACCTGTGGTTCTACGACGTGCATGCCCCGTTCGAATGCAAAGAAACCCTGCGCACAAACTATATCGGCAAAGCCAGCACCGACGGGCGTCAGAAATGCGCCACCATGGGCGCCATGGTTGAGGCCATGGACACCGGACTCGGCCGCGTACTGGATCGGCTCGAGCAGCTGGGCCTGAACGACAACACCATCATTGTCTTTTTCTCCGACAACGGCGGCAATATGTACGACTGGAGCGACGGCGCACTCCCGACCCACAACTGGCCCCTGCGGCAAGGTAAAGCCTCCGTTTACGAAGGCGGCACACGGGTTCCATGCGTTGTCGTCTGGCCAGAAAAAACCGCACCCGGAACCGTCAGCGACGGACTGCTCTCCAGTGGCGACTTTTATCCGTCCCTGCTGGAAATGACCGGACTATCTCCTGCACCGGGAGAAATAATGGACGGCGTCAGT
>JBAWXO010000457.1:0-1965 GCA_037144035.1 Kiritimatiellales bacterium | reverse complement strand
TCAAGTTTGTGCCGGAGCGCTGGAACAAGGTGTATCTCGACTGGATGGAAAATATTCGCGACTGGTGCATTTCGCGGCAGATCTGGTGGGGTCACCGCATTCCGGTTTTCTACTGCGACGCATGCGGCCATGAATGGGCGGCACGAGAAGTTCCCGGAAGCTGTCCGGTGTGCGGCGTGAAGGAGATCCGGCAGGACGAAGACGTGCTCGACACCTGGTTCTCGTCGTCGCTTTGGCCGTTCAGCGTGTTCGGCTGGCCGGAGCAGACCGCTGATCTGAAACATTTCTATCCGACCAAAACGCTGGTGACCGCTTCGGAAATTATTTTCTTTTGGGTGGCACGCATGATTATGGCGGGCATGGAATTCATGGATAAGATTCCGTTCGACACGGTTTATATCCACGGCACCGTGCGCGACGATCAGGGCCGCAAGATGAGCAAGAGCCTCGGCAACTCGATCGATCCGCTCAACATCATCGATAAATACAGCGCCGATGCGCTGCGCTTCAGTCTGATGATGCTGACCGCGACGGGGCAGGACGTGTATATCAGCGACGAAAAATTCGAGCTGGGCCGCAACTTCTGCACGAAGATCTGGAATGCCGCGCGCTTTATGCAGATGAACGCTACCGGCGCACCGATTGACCCGGACAAAATCGATTTCAGTAAGATGACGCTCAGTCCGGACGATCAGCACATCCTCGCCAAGCTGAGCAAAGCCGTCCGCAACACGGAAGATAATCTGGCGCGTTGCCGCTTTAACGACGCCTCGCTGGCGATGTACGACTTCATGTGGCACCATTACTGCGACTGGTACGTTGAATATTCCAAGAGTGTGTTCCGCGGCGAAGACGAGCAGCGCAAACAGGAAGTCGAGCAGGTGATGCACTATGTTTTCTCTAGCGCCATCCGTCTGCTGCATCCGTTTATCCCGTTCATCACCGAAGAGCTTTGGCACGGCATGGGATATAACGGGTCCAGCGAGTCCATTCAGACTGCTCCGTGGCCGAAGGCGCTTTCCTATGAAGACCTGAGCGCGTGGGGTGTGAAACGTGAAACGGTTGATTATGTGGATGCCAAGCACGACTTGATCCGCGTTGGCCGCACCCTGCGCACCGATTACAACCTCACGCCGAAACAGCAGGCGAAGTTTTATATCCGCCCGGCGCAGGAACGCACCGGTAAACTGCTTCGAGAAGACATCGCCTCGGTTTCATCGCTGCTTGGCGCGGAATCCATCGGGATTGACCGCGACTTCACGCCGGAAGGCGCGATGCCCAGCGGCATCAGCCAGCTCGGAACGGTTTATATGTCCATTGAAGGACTGGTGGACACCGATGCGGAAATCAAGAAGCTGAAAAAGCAGATTGAGATCGTCGAAAACGGCATTACCGGAATCGTCAAAAAACTTTCCAATGCCGGTTTTATGAGCAAGGCGCCCGCCGACGTGGTCGCCGGCGAAGAAAAGCGCAAAGGCGAGCTGATTGAAAAACGCGAAAAACTTCAGAAGCTGATCGAAACGCTGTCCGCCTGAGATTCGCCATGAATGAGCTCAACCCCAAAGCGCAGCGGCTGCCGCAATGGATGCGGCGGCCGATCGCGACGGATCAGAGCTATCCGGACGTGAGTAAACTGCTGGAGAGTCTTCAGCTCAACACGGTCTGCGCCAGCGCGAAGTGTCCTAACCGCCACGAATGCTGGAACAGCGGCACGGCGACGGTGATGATTCTGGGTAATATCTGCACACGCAACTGCCGCTTCTGCAATGTGAACACCGGCAAGCCGTCGCCGGTCGATTCGGACGAGCCGGCCCGCGTGGCCGAGGCCGCCAAACGGCTTAATCTGCGACATGTGGTGATTACCAGCGTGACGCGTGACGACCTTCCGGATGGCGGTGCGCAGGCTTTTGCCGATACGATTCGCGTGGTGAAAGCGGCGATGCCGGAAGCGTCAGTCGAAGTGCT
>JBAWXO010000456.1:0-1969 GCA_037144035.1 Kiritimatiellales bacterium | reverse complement strand
CTGTTCATCTGGCGTAGCGCCGCGCGGCTCATAACCGCTGATGCCACGATGCAAGGTGTTGTGGCCGATCAACAGTGCTTCATTCACGGCAGGCCTCACCTGATCAAAAAGTTTCCGGTATTCGGCAACCGTGATCCATATTCCGGGGAACGGTTTGTCCTGCTAGTCGGACGGCAGTTTGGCGTCGCCGAGGCGCGGCGCGGCGGAAGCACCGCAGTTGCCGCATACTTCCGTCGTGACGCCTTGAAATACTTGGCTCGAAGCGCGCGGCTCAATCAGCAGATAAGCATCGGAGTGGGAATGAACATCAATAAGACCGGGGCAGACCATTTTCCCAGTCGCGTCGACGGTTTGCTTGGCCTCGGCCTTTGAGAGGTCGCCGATCTCCGTGATGCGCTCGCTGGAAATCCCGATGTCGGCAGAAACCGCCGCGGCTCCTGTTCCATTGAGCACGGTACCGTTCTTAATCAGCAGGTTGAATTTCATGCAGGCCATCTAACCGTATTCGATGGAATTTTGCGACGTTCATTGGCAAACAACTTCGCGATGTTGTCAGTTGCCTTGTGCGAATTGAGGCGACTTTTTATTAAAAATTAGTATAGTGGGCGCATCCATTAACGCCTGTTTTCCACCAATCCCCGCCGGAATCTGATTTTCTCATCCCGGCAGGTGCTCCAATTTGACACCCGCGTAAGACGACGGGAATAAAACACACCGGAGCCGGTACCTTTCAGCCTTCATTTCCCGGTGTTTCCCATCGTTTTCCGGCATGCTCTTCCCCTTATCCAACGCTGGCTCCAAGCTGCGCTACCCGGAACAGATCGTAGATCAGGTTGCCCATGCCGATCTGAAAACAGCCCCGCTCCCAGTCCAAGGTTCGCAGCCGTCCACCCCGCATACTGTTGGCTTGAAAGCCGAAGATGTGCTCCACTCTGGCGCGTGTGCGGCTCAAGATCTTGTTGTGCGCTTTGTCGTCGCCGGTCAAAGGGCGGTTGCGGTATGCCCGGCGAATAAAATGGGGTTCGATCTTTCTTTCCAAAAGGTCTTCTTCCCGACCGCAGTAGGCACTGTCGGCATGGATCGAACCGTCGCGCTCTGTGTCGGCTAGAGCCGCGAGCTTCGCCGGGGTCGCCTCGTAGGTTTCGATCAGCTTGCTTGCGGCGTTCACCTTGACGTGATTCTTAAAGCCGAAATAGCTCGTCTGGCGTTTCTTCGTCCAGCGCGGGCCGGGTTCGAGGCTTTCCTTTTCCCCGTCCGCCTTCCTGTGCGTACGCTTCGTTTCGACGAGGGTCGCGTCAACGATTTTGCCAGGCGAGGCCGTTAGGCCCAGATCGAACAGGGCGGTTTCGAAGGCATCAAAGAGCTCTTTCACGCCAGCGTTGCCCAGCCGTTCCTTAAAGGTCCACACCGTGTTCTTGTCGGGCACAGCAGATGAAACATCGAGCCCGAGGAATCGCTGGAAGCTGAAGCGGTCGAGAATCTGGAACTCGGTATCCTCCTCGCTCAGGCCGTAGTACTTCTGCAGCACGACCACCTTGAACATGAAGACCGGATCAAAGGGAGGTCGTCCGCCCTTAGAGCTGGTCAGAGTAGTTCATGCGTGCATCGAGCGTTGGGCGGAACAGCTCCCAATCCACCGTTGCGTTGAGCTTGTCGAGCGCCGTTGCCCGCCGTTTAAGTTCTTCCACCCGCTCCTGATCATCGAAGAGCCCCGCATCCTGACCGTGCTTTCTATATTTCATAAGTGTAGAATACACTTTCCATTACTTGTCATCAAGCAGAGTCGGGGGTTTTTGGATGCGCCCTTATATATAAACATCTTACAAGTTTTGACGCTCGATAAAAAAAACCGTTTCGTGTTCGGTTGTGTTCGCTTTTTGCTCCGCAATGGATTTTTCCTGTAAAATTAGGTGAGGAGCGGACGAGCGCACACCGACGGCGGATGGGGCGTAAAATTGGGGCGGACGAT
>JBAWXO010000455.1:0-1974 GCA_037144035.1 Kiritimatiellales bacterium | reverse complement strand
CCGCACCGTCAAGCCTGGCCACCCATTGGCCAACGACTTGATCGGCCGGATCGGCCGTATAAGACAAATCCAGAAGAATCGCCTTTTGACGGAACTCGGGGTGTTGCGAAACAATGCCGCCGGCAAGGCCGGACGGCCAGCGGTCTTCATCGTAGAGCCACGCCTCAAGGCCGAGCTTTTCGGCTTCGTCGGCACAGGCGTTAATCAGATCGAACCACTCGTCGCCGAGATATTCGGTTTCAAGGCCGGTGCGTGAGTGCATGAAAAAACCGCCCATGCCCATCTCTTTCATGACATGGATCTGGCGGATTAATTCCTCTTTCTGAAGCCTCCCGTTCCAGCTCCAGAACGGTTTGCCGCGCCACTCCATACCGGGGTTTTTAAAATCATCTCCGAGATTCATTCTTCAGTTCCTTAAATCGGTTGCTAATTTCATCAAGAGTTCCGACGGTGAGAAAAACGTCGTATTCAACAACGCGATCTTTCGTTAAAGAAAAGGTGCGCAGCGGCGCGACATAGGAGCACGCCGAGCCCTCCGGCCCAGTAGTGCCGTTGCCCAGCGCGCGATAGACAGTAAAATCGGTGGTGCCGGGCGTGAAGACGCCAATACCCCATCCGTTGTCGTCCAAATAAGCCACCCACTCCGACGTTGATGCTCCGAGCCCCAAACCCTCTGTTCCTTTTTTTCCGCCTTCGCCGAGAATGCGCGGCGCTTCGTTGGTGAAGATTCCATTCTTCTCATAGAAAAAGTTTTTTAGCGCACCATCCACGAACACGGCGGGCATTTCCTGATGGCGGGGGTTGCCTTGATCCTCGCCGGTGTAGGTCATCTTAAAGGTAATCCGGGCAACGGAATCCTTCAGCGTAATGGTTTCCTCCATGATGGCTTCGGGGCAAGGCGCGCCGCCGGACCAGCTACGCGGCTCGATTTGCGCATAGAGAGAGTCATCTGTTTTCCGGAATTCAAGCATCCGGGACGGCTTCCGGTCCCAGCTTCCGCCCTGAACAGGATTATAGCTCCATGGCTGCTTATTCCACATCGATCCGTCCGAATCGCCGTAGTACGACTGCTGAACAAACCGGCCTTCGTCATAATGGTTCAACAGATTGCGCCTGGTTTTGCTTTCGCCGAAATACCCGACGCACGCGCCGCGCGATTTATCGACGCCGATCCGCACCGTGCCGTTGTCCAGATAAACCCAGTCCGGTGCAGATTTGGCCTCCGCACGCAGAAACAAACAACAGCTAACTACCAGCAGAAAAAGTATCCTGCGCTTATACATTAAAACCTCCACGTTTTAAGGGAATTCCCCTGAGCATCCTGAATTTCGATCTGTTCAAAAAACAGCTCCTGTTTTTCTTTGGTCAGCCCGATCCAGAGGCTGAACGGCTTGCCGGGAACATCCGGAAATTCGAAGAAATAGTCCTTCCACGCTCCGGATGCTTCAAGAGGAAACTCGATCAACTTCGGAACGTTCTTCCCATTCTGCATATAAACGATACGCACATACCCCGTTTGAGTTGCCGGGGTCTTCATCCGGAAGCAGACCCTGGCCGTGCCACCGGTCCACGGTGTAAGCGCCGGGGTAACCATATGCGTCGGCCCGTTACCGGAAGAAACGCGGAGTGTCCCGTCTTCAATAACCGCCTTCGCGCCAACACAGGGCAACCAATCTATCATCAGCCCCGCCGACTTGGACGTTTTTTTTTCGGCTAGACGAACCGGCGCAGGTTTCATTTCTTTCGGCGGGCGGATGGCTATTACAAACGCATAACTTCCGGAGTCAGCACGAAAAATGTGAAATCCCTTTTCTTGCCGTAACAACCGGAGTTTTTCCGCGCCGCTGACTATCCCGTCGGCGGAAGAAATCCGGATTTCCGCTGTCGTATTCGAAGGAACCTTAACGTCCCACAAAACGCGCCCGTTTTCTTTTTTCCAATAGCTCGAAATCAATCCGTACGGCGACCGGTAAT
>JBAWXO010000454.1:0-1975 GCA_037144035.1 Kiritimatiellales bacterium | reverse complement strand
CGCTGGTCGGCCATCAGAGCCTCGACATGGAGGTTTCACCGGACCATTACGCCACCGAGATCGCTCCGGCCCGGACATTCGGCTTCGAGGGAGAGCTGGCCCAGATGCGGAACATGGGACTGATTCGCGGCGCTTCGCTTGAAAATGCAGTCTGCTTCAACGCCACGACCGTGCTGAACGAGGGCGGCCTGCGATTCCCCGACGAGTGCTGCCGCCACAAAGCGCTCGACCTGATCGGCGACCTGGCGCTGATCGGCAGTCCACTGCTGGGACACGTGATCGCCGAACGCGCCGGCCATTTTACCGAGCTCGCCGACAGCGATATCAACCAGACCGAGCTGATCGCCGCCCTGATCAACCAGGAGGACGATATCGTTTCCGGCATCAGCCGCATGCAGGAAGAGGTCGTCGGTTCCTGTTCGCTGCTGCTGCTGACGGACAAGGGGATCTATGCCGCCCGCGACAAGCTGGGCCGCACGCCGGTCATCCTTGGCCAGAAGGACGGCGGCTATTGCGCCACCTTTGAAAGCAGCGCGATGATCAATCTCGATTACAAGCTGTTGCGCGAGCTTGGCCCCGGCGAAATCGTTTTCATCACGCCGGAAGGCGTCGAGCAGCGCAAGGCTCCCGGCAAGAAGATGCGCATCTGCACGTTCCTGTGGGTTTATTTCGGCTTTCCGGCCAGTTGCTACGAGGGAGTCAATGCGGAAGATTACCGCTACAAATGCGGGGCCAGCATGGCGATGCGCGACGATGTCGAGGTCGACATGGTGGCCGGCGTCCCCGATTCCGGCACCGGCAGCTCGATCGGCTATGCCAACCAGAAGGGAGTCCCCTTTGGCCGCCCGTTTGTCAAATACACCCCGACCTGGCCGCGCAGCTTCATGCCGCCGAACCAGTCGATGCGCGATCTGGTGGCCCGGATGAAGTTGCAGCCGATCGAATCGCTGATCCGCGGCAAGCGGCTGCTCTTCTGCGAAGATTCGATTGTGCGCGGCACACAGTTGCAGGACACCATCGAGCGGCTCTACAGCGAATACGGCGCCAAAGAAGTCCACATGCGTCCGGCCTGCCCGCCGCTGGTCTTCGGTTGCAAATACCTGAACTTTTCCCGTTCGCGCTCCGTCGACGAGCTCGCCACGCGCATCGCGATCAAAGAGCTCGAGGGAGAATATGCCCACCTCGATGAATACGCCGACGCCTCCACGGAACGCTATCAGGCGATGGTGCAGAAAATCTGCGAACGGCTCAACCTGACCTCGCTCCGCTTCCAGACTCTGGATGATTTGATCAAGGCCATCGGCCTTCCAAAAGAAAAGCTCTGCACCTACTGCTGGGACGGGAAGGAATAAGTGACATGAAAAATTTCAAGGAAATCAGCCCGGACGATTTAAATGAGAGCGCGGTCCGTCTGATCGGCAAAGAGTGGATGCTGATCACCGCCGGAACGATCGGCAAGTGGAACACCATGACCGCCAGCTGGGGCGCGCTGGGCCAGCTTTGGAAAAAGCCGGTGGCCTTCACGTTTATCCGTCCGACCCGCCATACCTTTGAGTTTGCGAACCGCGAGCCGCTTTTTACGCTCTGCTTTTTTGAGGAAAAATACCGTAAGGCTCTCAGTTTTTGCGGCGAGCATTCGGGGCGCGAATGCGACAAGGCCAAGGAAACCGGTCTGACACCGTTTGAAGTTGAGCCGGGAACCGTGGCGTTTGAAGAGGCCCGCCGGATCCTCGTCTGCCGAATGCTCTACTTTCAGGACATAAAGCCGGAGCATTTCTGCGATCCGGTGATTGAGATGAATTATCCGAAGAAGGACTATCACCGCATGTTTGTTGGCGAGGTGCAAAAGGTTCTGAGCCGCTGAGTTCCAAGGGTTGGGAAAAAGGCCTCTTCACGGAAGTGCGTTTTTGCAGCCGCTGGGATCTTTCTTTTTAGCATTCCAATCCCCGGACACTCCGAGGCAGGAGAAGATTTC
>JBAWXO010000453.1:0-1976 GCA_037144035.1 Kiritimatiellales bacterium | reverse complement strand
CGATCAGTTCGCGCACGGGAATAAGCTTCATTTTGGCGACGCGGTTGCGCTCCTGCTGATTCTGCGGCATGAAACTGCGCGGCCAGGTGGGCGTGTATTTCACAAATGGCCGCCGGTGCGGTATGCCGGATTCCTCCGCATAGCCGAGGGCGTGGGCGGTGCCGGAATCGGGAATGCCGCACACGCTGTCGGCTTCAACGTCATCGCGCCGGGCGAGCATACGCCCGCATTCGTTACGGACATCTTCGGTGTTGCGCCCCTCGTAGGTAGAGGCGGGATAACCGTAATAAACCCAGAGGAACGAACAGATTTTCATACAGTCGCCGGGACATTTCATCCGCTCCACGCCGTCGGCGGTCAGACGGACAATTTCGCCGGGGCCGAGTTCGCGCTCGATCGTGTACTGCAGATTCGGCAGGGCGCAGGTTTCAAAAGTGACCGCATAGCCATCTTTGTTTTTTCCGATAATCACAGGCGTCCGGCCCAGCCGATCGCGCGCCGCATAAATCCCCTCTTTGGTGAGCAGCAGGATCGACGCGGAACCTTCAACGGCCGCCTGCGCTTTGGCGAGACCATCGGTGAAACTTTTTCCCTGATTGATCAGGTGAGCGATCAGCTCCGTGGGATTGACCTCATTGCCGTTCATTTCGGAAAAATGGGCGCCGGATGCGCAGGCTTCGGCCTCAAGCGCGGCGGCATTATGCACCACACCGACGGTGACGATCGCATAGCGTCCGTGACGGGAGTTGATGATCAGCGGCTGGTCTTCGTAGTCGCTGATAATGCCGATCGCGCTGTTGCCGCTCATCTTCGGCAGATCATCTTCAAACTTGGAGCGGAACTGGGCATTGCGGATATCGTGAATGTAGCGGGTGAATCCGCCGCCGGCATCAAGCGCCGCCATACCGCCGCGCTGCGTTCCCAAATGAGAGTGATAGTCTGTTCCGTAAAACACATCCAGCACACTGTCCCGTTTCAACGTCGCTCCGAAAAATCCGCTCATTTTTCCTCCGTGTTATCTGAATAAATTGCCTAAGAAAGGCGGCATGATAGCTGAAGGAAAACGGGCTGAAAAGGACTAAGCAGACAAGTCGCCCGCCCAAATGGACGAAACCGTTCCGTCGTCCGCCCGCAACAGCAGTTCCCCGTCCGGCCCGAAACCGGCGAGAACGCCTTTACGAACCGTTCCACCGTCGCGCACAGCGACCGTTTCCCCGATATTCAGGGCTTTTGCTTCCCAGTTCTTCCGGATCGCGAAAAATCCGCCCGCCGCCCATTCGTCGAGCCGGACCGAAAGACGCTTTAGCAGTTTTCCGAGCAGTTCATCGATGTCGCGCCGCTTGCCGGTTTCCATCAGAATGGAGGTCGCTGGCTGATCAATATGTTCCGCGCCCTGCATATTGACGTTCAGGCCGATGCCGATGATGACGCCGTCGGAAATTCCTTCGGAAAGAATTCCGCAGATTTTTTTACCGTTCACCAGCACATCGTTCGGCCACTTCAGCGACGGCTTCAATCCTTCCGCTTCGAGCAGTTCGGCGACCGCGACCGCGGCGGCCATGGAAGCGGCGGGCAGTTTGCGACGATCATAACTTCCGCGCAGAAAAATGGAAAACGTCAGATTCTCGCCGGTTGAGGAAAGCCATTCACGATCGAGTCGTCCCCGACCCTGCGTCTGTTCGCGCGCCGCAATCACCTTGCCGGAAGGCAGATTGCTCTCCACCGCCAGCCGCTCCTTGAGAAAGGTATTGGTGGATGGAAGCCGCGCGTACCACTGGAGATAAAATTTCATTACTGGTCTATTACTGAAAATCAAACCGGTTTCACAGCTTTTCTTGGCAACAGTCTGTCGCGAACCACGACAGCAGGTGAAACGCGCCATCCCGGCGCGTTTCCGGCGGATATCTCCTCATTTTGATTTAATGATACCAAAAACGCATGATATTCGGTAAATAGTATTGATTTCAAACCGGGTC
>JBAWXO010000452.1:0-1984 GCA_037144035.1 Kiritimatiellales bacterium | reverse complement strand
ACTGGGCGGCACGCCGAAAAAGTTGCTGGAGACGTTCACGTTGGTTACGCCGGCGAGCGCACCGTATTTGAAGAGATCCATCGCTTGCCGACCGAGAAAACTGTTACCAATCAGCCATTGATCCGGCGGTAGATAAAGCTCGCGCCTGTTCAATACACCTAAGAAACAACAGTCCTTGAAAATCGCATCGTTAATGCCTAAGTCTCCGCCTACATCCCCGTAAAACTCGCAGTTGGTAAACACCACGCCGTAGGTAGATTGAATCGGCGCCTCAAAAAGGCAGTTTTCGACTAAGGAGGTGTTTCCCATATTATTATAGGCAAGACTAAACACGGTGCTGCCGGACATCCGGCTGTTGCTTACTCTGCAATTTTTGAAGATTGCTCCGTTTATTGGCCAGTTTGTGCTCGCGAAAACAGTGCAATTTGTAATCTCTCCCCATTCTATTGTGCCGGAAAAACTGCTGTCTCGGATGGTAAATAATGAATTCGAGTTGCCGCCGTAGACATTGAGCATAAGATTGGAAGCACCTTCGATGGTCTGAGGAACCAGCGGAGTTCCGACGACGTTGGTGCCCACGTAGCCAGACCAGAGAAAGCGGCCTTGATCGTCGGAATAAATGTAGTATCCGGGCGATAAATTGGAGGCAATATTACTCAGTTCATTCCAGTAGTCCCATCGCTCCCGGGGAGGTTTGGATTTTAGTACCTCTATGGTTTTTGGCGACGGGCCGTACACATCAAAGGTGATCGCGTTGGTGTCGCTTTCGGCATCAGTGATGCGCCATACCGCATGAATGCTGTCTGGTCCGATATAAACCACGCGGAAGTTCGCCACCGTATAAGCCCATCCGCAGCCTGCCCGGAAAAGAATTGCCGCACACAAAAGAAACCACACACGGAACTTTTTTTGATACATTTTTTCCTCCTTTGTCTGTAATCACCGTCTCTGAACTAAAATTCATAGCAACACGCTTCTTCGCCTAGCTTGCAATTTCAGCCGCTCTTTCGGCTTCGCCGTCGGCCAGCTCTTCGAAATGCTTGTACGCCTTTTCGTAGCGGTCTTTGTCTACAATGGTCATTTTGGCGAGGCTGGTTTGCTGGAGCGCTTGAAACGGTTTTTCGGACTGCTGCAGGATGTTGAGCAGGCCTTTCAGAATCAGAACGCCGCAACGCCGATAATTCCCGCTCATTTTTGCGCCGGTGCTGGCGGTGCCGATAAAGCCGTCGTACGGATTGTCCAGAGCATTTGCGTTGATTTGGCGGCGGATCATGCGGGTGATCGACAGGGTGTTATCGACCGCGATGTCCATGAAGCTCACAAAAAGCCGACTTTGCGTTGACGTTTTTTCTGAAAGATTGGCGGCTTCGGCGTGGCGGCGGGCTTCGCGAAGCAGATAAAGAGCCTGTTCAGCGGTTTTGAGCTGCTCGGAGATCGATTTCTGTGCCGGGAGTTTTTTGACGAGCGCGACGGCTTTTATGTAAAACACGTCGCGGCGGGCGAGGTGAACGGGCCAGTTGAGATGGAATGGATCGGCGCTCATGGGCGTAAGATAACAGGCCGTTCCGGCGGCGGCAACTTCTGAAAAAGCCGCAGTTTAGGGTGGCAATCGGAGGTTCCTTCGCTAGAATGCGCGCTCAATTTCACCGGAACATACCAAAGGGAGAAACCAATGATTGTAACAACAAAAGAACTGTTTAAGCACGCCTACGGCAAATACGCCGTCGGTGCCTACAATATCAATAACGCCGAACAGGTGATGGGTCTGTTCCGCGGCAATATGGACAGCAAAGCGCCGTTTATCGTGCAGCTCTCCAAGGGCGCCCGATCCTACACCGACAAACGCATGCTCGAAGCCATGCTGCGTGCGGCTGACGAAATTTTCCCGGAAGCCATCTTCGCGGTGCATCTCGACCACGGCGACGAAGCCACCTGTATGGAATGTATCGACAGCGGCTTCTACAGCTCCGTCATGATCGACGCC
>JBAWXO010000451.1:0-1985 GCA_037144035.1 Kiritimatiellales bacterium | reverse complement strand
AGCACCGAACACATCGGGACAAAAGCCGAGCGTCTATCTCCACGGAATAATAATCAGTGCAACGGTCATGGCCACAAAACCCCAGTGTTCGCCCCTGTAATGCTTCATCAGCTTAATGGGCCATGCCGCTCCGCCAACACATAAACCCGCCAGACAACCAAACAGGATCCCCAATATCATTTCCATAAACTGCGCTCCTTATTTTTCAGTTCATCCATCAGCTTCACCATCTCGTCTACCGGACCAGCAAATCCCCATAGTTGCGAAACATCAGCAACGGTTGGCCGCTCCGCACAGATAAACGGCGCGTGATATTCCATTTCGCCGAATCCGCCGAGCGCGCCGGCGTCGATGTAAATCTGCTGAATATAACCGAGCTCATCGAGGCCGTCGCCAGGCACATCGGAATAGCTGTTGGCCGGAGAAACGCTAAAGGTGCGTACAACCAATGTTGATTCAGCCGGATCGTTCGTGTTGAGATAAAACATCATGCCGCGCGAATCATCGGCATGAATACAGAATTTGAAGCTGGCATCTGTGTCCACGCTAGCCGTCACTTCTTTTTCCAAGGATTTGAAAACCGGTTTGCCGATAAACCCGCGCGGAGTGGTTTTCTTTTTAACCGGAATGCGGATCTCCCCGCCGCCGGGAACCTGCACGAGGTTCCATGTCTCCGGCTTAACACCGTTCGGCAACGGCGCGTCCGCAAAAAGCAAAACCGTCAGCTCATACCCGGCATACTCTACGCCTTGACCGACCGGCACTGGCGGCGCGTTGAGCAGCCGGACTTTTTTAGTCAGCCTCAATGGCACATTCACGCCGGCGGTTTTGAAGTCCAGCGCCATTGCGCTTTCCATCACCACTTCGCTGCCGGAAGATGACATAATTTTATATGCCCCCGGATCCAAACTGGGCTGCACATTATAGCCGGGCAGATTAGGGTTTCCGTTGGTATCCAGTTCAGGTGCAATCCAGGTGCGATCGCCGCCAATATTCATCCAGCCGTCTTTTGCGAAAAACGCCGCTGGATCTTTCAAAAATGACTTGTCCGACCAGAACAGGTTTTTCGCCGGGGTTGGAAACAACCCGAGGATGCGCCCGCCAAACGGCGTTATGAGAACCTTGCCACCCAGCACACAGGCTGATTGCCCGCCTTTTTCCAGCGATTGAATAAACTGCTTCATTTTTTCTCCTATTTATTTACCTTCAATCGCGTTCGAATCGTAGGGCTCCATACTGATGAGTTGGCTGGTCATGCCGCCATCCGCATACAGATTGCTGCCGGTGATATAGCCCGCTTCGTCGCTGGCGAGGAAGAGTGCGGCATAGGCCATCTCCTCGCAGGTGCCGACGCGCCCCATGGGAATGTTGGTGCGCCAGTAACTGAGGCATTTTTCCAGATCCGGCGCTGCGGACTGGATGTCCTTCCAGATCTGCGTATCGATCAGGCCGGGTGAAAGCGCGTTGATGCGGATATTGCGGGAGGCGAACTCGACGGCCATGGATTTGGTGAGACCGACCATACCCCACTTAGCGGTATCATACGGGGCGGCTCCCGGCAAACAGGCCGCGGTGTGAACGGTCGCAATGTTAACAATCGATCCCTTACCCGCTTTGAGCATATGCTTCACGGCATACCAGGAGAAGAGGTAGGTTCCGCGCAGGTCGGTATTGATCACATAATCCCAATCGGAGGGGGTGCACTCCTCGAACGATTTCACGAAGTTGCAACCGGCGTTGTTCACCAGAATGTCAACCCGTCCGTATTTGGAGACGGTGGCATCAACCACCCGTTTAACGTCCTCTTCCTTTGCAACATCACAGGCGATAAAGACCGCCTCGCCGCCCGCCGCGCAAATGGTATCGGCCACCGGCCTGCCCGTCGCCTCTTTACGGGAAACGCAAACCACCTTGGCCCCTTCTTTCGCAAAAACTTCGGCGAGCACTTTGCCGATTCCCGAGCTCGTTCCAGTAATGATCGTTAC
>JBAWXO010000450.1:0-1996 GCA_037144035.1 Kiritimatiellales bacterium | reverse complement strand
TGCCCAATCTATCCACCGTCAGACATCTGTAGGTACGCACTTCCGAGAAGAACCAGATTTTTACTCCAAATCGATTCCGATTCTTCCGCTCCTGTCGGCGGAACAGAGCGGTTTGATGGCGGCCATTCCGCGGCAAAAGGTTCCATCCGGTTTCAAGGGCTATTGTTCCTATTGATATTAACAATAGCCCTTGAAACCAAAGCGCTCCCCATCCGTGGGACGGCTTTGGCATCCGTGGGGTAAATCCCGTTGGTCGTGAAAAGGTCTTCAATGGAAATAGGAAACGTACATCCGATAAAAACCACAAAACGGCTGGATTTCATTCAATGGGGGGGGGTATTCTGCGCCGGAATTTCAGTTGGCAGTAGCTCGGTATAAACAAAGGCAAAACGATGAAGATAAAATGGATGATGATGGCGCTGGTTGCGCTGTGCGGCGTGTCGCAGGCGGAATGGGTTTCGGTTTTCGACGACTCGGCTTACACCAACGGCGGCGCAATTTATCAAACCATTTCTGCGCAGAATCTGACGTTGAATATTGATCAAATCCGCTATTGGACACTGGACGGACGGGACGTAACGGTTTCGCCAGCGGACGGTCTTACCTCTTTGCAGGACGCCTTTGCCCAAAGCTGGATCGAAACAGGATTTGAAACGGACCGCTACAAACCGCTGGGGGCCCCTACCGGGAACTATACCACCACGCTATACATCACTGACGATAACGATCTTGTGATCGGAGGAAGACAACTGGATTATGTGAACACACCAAACGGCCTGATTACGGTTGGCAGTGTCAATAATACCGGTTTTGCCGATGCCGGATCTTCCACCTATAGTTTGGAAGGAATCGTCTATAAACTATCGGTCAATGCTATTCCTGAACCGGCGACCGCGCTCCTGTTTGGTCTTGGCGGCTTCGGTGCCTGGCTGTTCCGCCGCAACAAACTGAAATCAAACGTAGAGCTGGATGATTAAGCTTTGATTCCAGTTTCAATAAGGCACTCCGCAAATCGTACGGTCATTTTTGATTTTTTACGAACGTAAGCGAAAAGGCAAAACAATGAAGACAAAATGGATGATGGTGGCAGGATTAATTGCGCTGTGCGGCGTAGCGCAGGCGGAGGTTATTTTTTCCGATAAATTCAGCGTTGATGGATCACTCAATGGCTCCTCTGCGGACATCGGCGGAACATGGAACGTGACCTCAGGAAACCTTTCGATTTCCGGCGGTGTTGTCGATACTGCGTCCAGTTACTTCAGCGATTCGGATATCGCCTTTGCTTCTTTCACCCGGGCTTTGACCGCCAATGAGACGTTAACTCTTACCTTCCAGACAACAACGAGCAGCGGATCGTTTTCGACAACCGGATGGGCCGGACTCAGCCTGTTTGAAAAAGGAGACGAAAAGCTATTCTTAGGCGGTCCTTCATACACCCCTGCGTGGGGGATTGTCGGTAATGCCATTGGCGGTGTTTTAAAAGTATTTTCTCCCTCAATTACGAATGCCGCGCAGACCGCCGTCTTTAACTATGTTTTCAATACCGGGGATTGGAACTTTACAGTCAACTCGCAGCAAATTAGCGGAACGGCAACGGCCAATCTGGCTTTTGATCAAATCCGGATTGGTGCAGATATCTACAATTATAAAGACATAGCCGTTTCTGAAATTAATGTGACCTCAGCCATTCCTGAGCCGGCGACCTTCCTTCTGTTTGGCCTCGGCGGAATGGGTGCTTGGATGCTTCGCCGCCACAAAGCGAAATCAAACGTAGAGCTGGACGATTAGGCTTTGATGCCAGTTTCAACAGGGCACTCCACATATTCGGGGTGCCTTTTTCTTTTCCCCACCCATGTTCCCCTCTCTGGGAGGGGTGGCCGAAGGCCGGGATGGGTTTCTTTCTGGCAGATTGATTTTATACTACTATCCATCAACTTCTTGTTTTTTCTGCACGTTTTTCATGCGGCTATATTCATAAGCTGTTCTGTATTAGCGG
>JBAWXO010000449.1:0-1999 GCA_037144035.1 Kiritimatiellales bacterium | reverse complement strand
TGTGCTGACGATGTATGACGTGCGCACCAATCTGGCTCAGCAGGTGGCCGCCGAGGTTCAAAAACATTTTGGCGACCGGCTGTATAAAACCTTCATTCCGCGCAGTGTGCGGCTGAGCGAGGCACCCAGCCACGGCAAGCCGATCACCGAATATGATCCGCAGTCCAAAGGCGCGGAAGCCTACCGTCTGCTGGCCAAAGAATTCATCGGGCGGCAGACGGCGGAAAGCGTGTCGAAGCCGGATCCCTCGTCCATTTATTCCCTGCCGGATGAGTCCGCCGAACCGTTCGAAAATGGCTTGGCAGACCCTCCCGAAGACACTACCGTGTAGAACCTTTTTCGCGGAGGGGTGTCAGAGTGGTTTAATGAGCACGCTTGGAAAGCGTGTGTGCCCTTAAAAGGCACCGGGGGTTCGAATCCCCCCCCCTCCGCCAACTTTCGCAGAACGAAAGTTGCCCCACCGGAGCCTTGTGCGAAGGCGGGCATGTATGAATCGAACCAATCGCTGTGGGTTTAAAAAACGGACTCAGGATATGGGCATTTACGACAGAGATTACATGAAAACGCCGCAGGCGCAGTTCCGCATTCCGAAACCCACCCTTTGGCAGCGGTTCCGCTTTTGGATATGGAGACTATTCCGGACGAAAAAGAAATAGGTGGGCGGAGGCGGGCTTGACGTTCATTTCGTTCACTGACCCGAAGTTTCTGGGCCTGTCTCGGCCCTTGCCTCAGCTCGAACCCCTCGGCTCTCATCCCTTTGGATCAGTTTTTGCGCCGCAAAAACTGGCGGAGGAGGAGGGATTCGAACCCCCGATACCTTGCGGTACACACGATTTCGAGTCGCGCGCCTTCAACCACTCAGCCACTCCTCCGCACTAAAATGTTCGAGCCTGATATATCAGATAATACCGTGCTGTTTCAACCAGCGATATCCTGATCTCGCTTTAAAATAACGCTCTCTCTTGAGGGCATCTGTTTTTGTCTCAAATCTTTCTGTATAATGCTCAACCCATGGTCTCGTATGTCTGGTGCTGGCGACTCGGCCGGCATTATGTTCCAGCAGCCTTTTCGCGAAATCCGCAGTGCACCCTTTGTAATAAATGTCCTTTTCAGGACTCTTAATAATGTAAACGGTCCACGCCATTTTCTTTAACCACTTCCCGTCGCCCCGCTTTGCGGGGCAAGGGACCACTTGTCACCGCGCGCAGCGCGAGTGACGACGTGGCTGACACCCCTCCTCAAATTGAGCGCGAGAAACTAACAGGCTTTCTCCGAAAAATCAACCGGCCCTCTATTATTAATTTCGGCGCAATAAGCGATAATGTCTTGCTCGTTTGTGTTTCAAAATATTACTTTTCAAAAGTTTTAAGCATATCTTGCAAGGAGGTTAATATGAGGAAGGTCTCTGGTCGGCTAGTTATCGCTCTCGTTTTGGCGTTTCTCGTTCCGCGCTTCGCGCCCGCCGAAGACGGCCGCGAAACAAAAAGCCATGAAACAACCCGCGCTCGCATGCTGGAAAACGTACAGGCGGCCTGGAACGCTCCGCAGACCGAGGAATGGAAAACGAACGGCTCCGCCGGGCCGCGCGAAATGACGGACGCCGAAAAGCAGGCCGACGCCTTGCGCGGCAAACTGGACAGAATCCGTATCCCGGCCATCGCCTTTCAAAATGCTGATATTCAGCAGGTGGCACTGGAACTTTCCTCTCTCTGCCGCAAGCTTGATCCCGAATGCAAAGGGGCGAATCTGGTGGTTTTCGGAACATCTGACACGCTTCTACCAACGGTGACGTTTTCCGGCGCCGACCTCTCCGTGCTCGAAACGCTCGACATCGTCACACAGCTATCGGGCATGAAATATGAAATCGGCCCCAACATGATCAGCCTGACGCCGGTCAACTATGAAGCGCCGCAACAAATGGTGACGGCCGAGTTCGATATCATGCCGTCGGTCGGCGGCAAAATGGCTGCGCGGACGGAAGGGCCGCACGGCGGCCTGC
>JBAWXO010000448.1:0-2007 GCA_037144035.1 Kiritimatiellales bacterium | reverse complement strand
GAACCCCGGAGGCTTCCGCCTTTTCACACCAGAGGATAAAAGCCCTCTGCGCTACAGCGGCGGAGGAAAGACGGTTTGCATGGGATACAGGGTCAAAGGCAATCACGGACAATGCGGACAACGTGCTTTGCGTCTGGCGACATGAGGAAAAGGAAGAAGAGATGGATGCGGCGAAAGAATCGGGTAATACAGAAAAGCAGGCCCTCTGGGAAAAAAGTTATGATGCCTTGGTTCAGGTTCAGAAGTGCAGAGAAGACGGCTTTCAAGGCACGAAGCGGCTTTTCTTCGACTACGGGCCGGACGGCTCTTGGCAATATCGGGAGTATCAGAACGATCCTTGCGGCGTGTGCCTTCTGCCGGATACCGAAGCGGGTTCGCTCTACTAATTTGCCGATCTGCGGTTCGGCTAACTGTTACCCTCTACAATGGCGATTTCGGCTTCGGTGAGGCCGTAAAGTTCATAAACGAGCGTGTCGATCTGGCGGTCGAGGGATTCGCATTTGTGGCCGTAAAAATTTTTGTCCTTGTCGCTCTGCGCCGCCGCCAGTTGCTTCTTCGCGGTCAGCATTTGCTCTACCAGCGAAACCATTTTGTTGTGCCGCGCTTTGTCGGATGGAATAGAGAAATTGCACTCCCGTATCGGCAAAGATTGGAGGTATGTAGGCTTAATATTGTAATCAATGAACGTATTCGCGTAGTAAAAATTCATCAGGCCAGAATTCAGCACACCTAAAATAAACTTGATGGAATACTTTGAAGAGCCAGCGGCGATATAAGAATAATTATTTAATGGGTAGTATTCTCCATGTTCATCCAGCGCAGCAATTATTCGTCTCGGCAGGCTGATTTTACGGATGTATTGAACGATGATTTTTGGAACTTCAAGATTTGATTCTCTATATCCGGCCAGCTGATCAGACCACCATAAATAAAAATTCTTCCACGTTAACCCGTAGCGGGATAATTCCCCGGTTTTAAGAGCCTTGACGGTGTGTTTGGCTGTTTTTTCTTTCGTAAGAAACTTTTCGTTGTCGCCGGTTTTAATGCCGTATAGCACATCACAAACATTTCCGAGACGAACTGAGCTTTGCCTGCATTTTTCAATCACACCTAAAACTGAATCATCCAATTCAAGATTGATCGTTGAGCCTTGCGTTTTTAGCCAAATTGCCTGTGGTGTCTCTTTTATTTTAAATGCGTTATTGAAATTGCCGTCGTGGATTTTTAGTTCCTTGGTCGTTTTGACCAAACATTTGTTGCCCGCCTTGAACGGCTTCCCAAAAAATACAAGCGCTGGCACAATGTCGGGTGCGTCACGGAAAATGTATTTCGACAATTGGCATAATTCAGAAAAGCGCGACTGATCCAAAAGGAATTCACGAATTTCTCTTGAACGCAAAAGTGCCAGCCATGTATTCGGAGTGATGTAGCCAACGCAGCCAAAATCTTTTATCAAACGAAACGCTTTCTCGATGAAGTAAATATAGGATTCAGCTTCGCCTTTTTTACTCACGTAGTGAGCGGCCAAGTAAACTTTTTCTATTTCATTGAAGAGTGCACCCCACGGCGGATTGCCGACAATCGCATCAAATCCGCCGCGCTTCATGATCTCCGGGAAGCGTTGTTTGTAATCCATTGGGTTGAGTTTTCGCTCCTCATCACTGGCGAAAAGCTGGCCGGTCTCAATGTCCGTTCCGATAAGCGAATTACCGCACACGATGTTTTTGTTCAATGACGGCAAAATCGTTTCGTGAAATTCCAACTGATAGCCGCGAGCAGTTGCGGTGGTCTCCTCTTCGAGCAGTTTCAGGTAGAGCGAAAGCTGTGCGACTTCTACGGCCTGATTATCAATGTCCACGCCGTAAAGGTTGTTCACCAAAATTTCGCGCCGCTGTTTCAGGGAAAGGTGCCACGCGCCGTCTTCGCCTAAAAAGCAACCGGCTTTCTTCGCCTTGTCCGGGTTGGCGTTGAACCATTTGCCGTGATAGCTCAAAAGCAGATCAAACA
>JBAWXO010000447.1:0-2012 GCA_037144035.1 Kiritimatiellales bacterium | reverse complement strand
CAAACTTTGTTCCAATCAGCGATGCGGCGCATGCGCAGGAACACAGTCTGGAAGCTCAGGTTCCGTTTCTGCAAATGGTGCTTCGCGATTTTACTTTGCTTCCGCTGGTGGCCGGCGAGGCCTCCGCCGTGGAAGTTGCCGAGGTGCTTGAAAAATGCTGGGGCGGGCCGGAGACGCTGATTGTTATCAGCTCCGACCTCAGTCACTACGAAAGCTCAGAAACTGCCCGCGCTATGGATTCCGCCGCCGCCAAGGCGATTGTCGCGCTCAATCCGCGCGGACTGGATTATGACAACGCCTGCGGGCTGGTTCCGATTGCCGGACTGCTCCATCTGGCGAAAAAGAAAAAGATGCGTGCCGAGTTGGTTGATTTGCGTAATTCCGGCGACACCGCCGGTTCGCGCGATCAGGTTGTCGGCTACGGCGCCTTTGCGTTTTATGAGTGAAACTTCCCCTCACTGTGGGCGCGGCCGGGCTCCGGTGAGCTTCGCCGAACCGGAACCGCCTGTATTGAATATTATGCTGTTTGGGTATTACTTGGCGGGAACTTGACGGAAAGACCCAGCTGGTCTAATTTCAGCGCGTGATGCAAGAGCATCGGACTTTTTAATGAAACCGAAAGTGTATATCGAGACCAGTGTGATCAGCTACCTGACTGCCAGAGCAAGCCGAGATGTCATTGTAGCCGCCAGAAAGGCCATTACTCTGGACTGGTGGGAAAACCATCGGAAACGCTTTGATCTCTTCATCTCGGAACTGGTTGAAGAAGAAATGCTGAGAGGCGATCCCGATGCGGCGGCTTTGCATACGGAAAAGGCAGCGGGGATTGAAAGTCTGTCTATTACCGAAGATGCTGAACAGCTCGCCGGAAAATTGATCTCAGCCGGAACCGTTCCGGTAGGCAGTGAAGAAGATGCTCTCCATATTGCTACCGCATCCGCCCACGGCACGGATTACTTGCTGACATGGAATTTTAAGCACATCAATAATGCCGAAAGAAAAGTGGCTATTATTCGGGTGGTCGAATCTTGCGGGTTTAACTGTCCCGCTCTATGCTCGCCCGAAGAGCTTGGTGGAGGGATGAACAATGTTTGACGATCCGATTGTTGAGGAAATCCGGCGTTACCGCAGGGAACACGCCGCGAAGTACGGCAACGATATCCACCGCATTTGCGAGGCGCTTCGCGAACAGCAGAAAAAATCAAAACGCAAGGTGGTTAATTTCGGACCGAAACTGCTGTCGGAACGCAAAAACCTCTGCGTCGCGGAAGACCGAGGCAGCGCCGCCTCGACTTTGAGACCTTAAACAGAAAATCATTGCGGACAGAAGAATGGAGAATAAGAATGCCTGAAATCAGTCGATTTTACGGAATTATCATTGCGGTGTTCCATGATGAGCACAACCCACCGCATTTTCATGCCCGTTACGGTGAATTTAAGGCAGCGATCGACATCCGTTCGCTCAGTTTGCTGGAAGGGCGCCTGCCGGGCCGGGCTCTGGGGCTGGTCATCGAATGGGCCGGTCAGCATCAGGAAGAACTTCTTCAAGACTGGCAGCTGGCCGCATCGGGACAGGTTCCCCGGAAGATCGAACCGTTGAATTGAGTGGAGGAGAAAAAATGTATCACGACGCAGTGGATGTGATTTGCGAAGACGGCTTTGTTCTGCGCGTTACGTTTGATGACGGCAAAACAGGACGCATAGATTGCCGTCCGCTGATCGCAAAAGGGGGGCAGTTTAAGAAGCTTAGTGATCCGATGGTATTCCAGCGCGCCAAGGTCGATCCGGAGCTGGGTGTTGTTACATGGGATAACGAAATTGATATTGCTCCCGAGACGGCCTATTCGCTGGCAACCGGAACGCCTCTTCCTGATTGGATGAATCCCGCGCAGCTCTGCGTCGCGGAAGAACCGGCGGAATACAAAACGAAACCGGAGGAGTAAAGGTGGAGCGCGACCGCCGGGCGCGTTTTATAAGAAGCGTGCCCGGAGGTAAAAACAGGAGCCCTATGC
>JBAWXO010000446.1:0-2014 GCA_037144035.1 Kiritimatiellales bacterium | reverse complement strand
GCTGATCCCGAACAGAAAAATGATCTTCAATTTATACATTAAAACGTCCACTCCTGAACCACGGTGCCTGCGTCTTTTTCAATCCGGATCCAGTCGATCTCAATGCGCCCCGGAGCGGTGGACGGATCCAGCCGCAAGGCATCGAGATTGGGGGCCGGAATCGCCGCCTCATATTCATGCCACTGTCCGTCATGCTCGACCGGAAACCCGACCGTATGATCCTTTCCGAACGGTTTGTTGTAATAAACCAAAGCCGCGCCCGAGGAGTCCGACTTCATCCGTAAACGGATTGTAAACGGCCCGCCGGGAACCGCGGTCAGTTTCTGAACGGAAAAATAGGGATCGCCGCCAGTGCTATTCACCACCAGCGCGCCGGCAGCCGTTTCCAGCGTGCAGGTGCTGCCGCTCGCCAACCAGCCGCCCACCGCAGCACTGGAAGCCGGTGTTCCGGCTTTTGCCGCGCCTGCGACTTTCAGTCCGCCTTTCTGCGCACCGATCGCTTCCGGACGGTATTGCGCCGGATCAAAGGCAGGATTCGGCTGAGGCGTAACAGTGCCAGCATCTTTAAGATACGTCTCCATCAGTCGTATTCCGAGTGCGGGACTGTTTGTCAGGACAAACTGATTTTGATCATCCGTGCGATATTCATCAAGTGATGGAGAATAGGATGCATTGAAAATGGTTTTCCCGTCCGGGAGAAACTGCATGATTCTTAAGTACCCCTGTCCACCCTTTTTGTCATACATCGGCCACTGATAGTTGACCAATACTTGATTCACCGTGCTACCGCCGGCACCTTTGCTCTCCAACCGAGCCAATCCGTCAACAAGAACGTGGCCGTTAAGTGTGAGAAAGAAGTTCGGATATCTGGAAACCAGTTTCTGCCAGAGGTCCTCTCCGTCATTAATACCTCCGGCGGCTTCGACGTTTTCGGCGAGTTTATAGTGCTTGGCCCATTTTGGGCTCCATATCTGTGTATCACCATATTTTGCCCAGTCGTAGCGGGTATTGTCATAATAAAGGTATGCGTGGGTATTCAGGATAACGCGGCACTCCGGATGCTGCGAAACCACCTGATTCGCCCAGGCAACCACTGCATCGCGAGGGCCCCACTCAAGATTCAAAATCATGATTTTCTGGTTCCCCAGAGAGAAGAGATGATAGCTGTTTTCAATGCTGTTGGTTTCATACAGCCCGCCGTAGCAAGGCGATGCTTTAAACTCCTCCGTCCGGAAATAATCACTCATGAGTGTCTGCCGGGTATCCCCGGAACCTTTTGTCCCGTAATCATGATTCCCGCCCGTGACGGCATAAGGAACCTGGCCGTCCAGCACCGCCATGGCTTCGCGGGCCGCCTTCCACTGCTCGTCCGAATTGTCGTTCTGGATGTCACCCACAAGAATGACGTACTTGATGTTGTAGAGGTCTTTGTTTTTCACAATCCAGTGCGTCTGATTCATAAAGTTAAAATACGTTCCGGGCTGCACATCGAATTGAGTATCCGGGAGAACCACAATCGTTTCAATGCCAGGCCCGGTCTTCAAGACACTGCACGGATCTTTGGTTCCCTCAGCAGCCATCAAATTCCCGGTAATCAGCAACAATCCTGCAATGAAAAACCTTTTCGCCATTCTCCATCTCCTTGTTGTTCTTCGTTTCTGTAAAACGAAATTAATACTATTTAAATTAATCCCATATGACTTAACCAAGAATCCGGCTCGTTTTCTTCTACGAAAGAATCAGTATCGAAAGTTTTCCCGTGACGCCTCTATTGTGGCCTAGCCATTCTCTTCCGTATCTCTATACGACATTGGCTTCCATCCACACTGCCCGCCTGTATAACCCGCCCTTATTTCTAGGGGCGGGTTTCCGTTACTCTCAGGACTGTGTTACGGCAGCCGTACTTTGACCTGATAGTGGTTGACTCTGCCGTCCGGGGTTGTGTTGGTGTAGCTGTTTTGCGGAAGCGTTATGTTGTCCTGCAGATTCGCAAACCCTTTCACCAGGTTCGTCG
>JBAWXO010000445.1:0-2017 GCA_037144035.1 Kiritimatiellales bacterium | reverse complement strand
CAAGGAAAACGACCACATCCACAAATGCGTCTTCGTCGTGGACCGCAAGGACCTCGACCGGCAGACCCGCGACGAGTTCAACCGCTTTCAGGAGGGTTGCGTCGAGGAAAACACCAACACCGGCGCTTTGGTGCGACGCCTCCTCTCCGATGACTACGCCGACAAGGTGATCGTCACCACCATCCAGAAGCTCGGTCTCGCGCTGGATGAAAACAGCAAGCGCAACAAACAGCGGGAAAAAAACGACCAGCCCACCTACAAGGAACTGCTGAAGCCGCTGCAGGACAAGCGCATCGTCTTCATTTTTGACGAATGCCATCGCTCCCAGTTCGGCGAAAATCATAGAACGATCAAAGAGTTCTTTCCGAAGGCCCAGCTCTTTGGTTTCACCGGCACACCGATCTTTGAGGAAAACGCCTCGTTGCAGAAGATTGAGGATGCGCAGGCCTCCATGCGAACCACGGAAGACCTCTTCCAGAAGCAACTGCACGCCTACACCATCACCCACGCCATCGAGGATCAAAACGTCCTGCGCTTCCATGTGGACTACTACAAGTCCGAAGGCAAAACTACGCCCAAACCGGGCGAAGCCCTCGCCAAAAAAGCCATCATCGAGGCCATCTTTGCCAAGCACGATGCCGCCACCGGCGGACGCCGCTTCAATGCGCTCTTCGCCACCGCCTCCATCAGCGACGCCATTGAATACATCGAGCAGTTCGCCAAAATGCAAAAGGAGAAGCTGGCCTCCGATCCCGGCTTCAAGCCGTTGAATATCGCCTGCGTCTTTTCGCCGCCCGCCGAGGGAAATTCCGATGTGAAGCAGATTCAGGAAGACCTGCCGCAGGAATCACTCGAATACACCATCCAGGCAGGTGAAGATGCTGAAAAAAAGAAGAAAGAAATAGAGCGTAAAAAAGCGGCCCTCAAAGCCATCCTGGCCGACTACAACACCCGCTACGGCACCAACCACAGCCTTAACGAGTTCGACCTCTACTATCAGGATGTGCAGAAGCGCATCAAAGACCAGCAGTGGCCCAACGCCGACTATCCGGCGGCGCAGAAGATTGATATCACCATCGTCGTGGACATGCTGCTCACCGGCTTCGATTCCAAATATCTGAACACCCTCTACGTGGACAAAACCCTCAAGCATCACGGCCTGATTCAGGCCTTCTCCCGCACCAACCGCATTCTCAACGCCACCAAACCCTACGGCAACATTCTCGATTTTCGCGGCCAGCAGGATGCCGTCGATACCGCCATCGCGCTCTTCTCCGGAGAAAAAACCGGCGAGCAGGCGCGGGAAATCTGGCTCGTGGACAAGGCGCCCGTCGTCATCGGCCGCCTCAAAGCCGCCAAGCGGAAACTTGACGACTTCATGCAGTCGCAGGGGCTCGACGCCAAACCCGAGGCCGTGACGAATCTCAAGGGCGATGCCGCCCGCGCCGCCTTCATCAACCACTTTAAGGACATCCAGCGCCTTCAGACTCAGCTCGACCAGTACACCGACCTCACCCCCCGGAGCACAAACAGGAGATCGTCCAGACGCTTCCCAAGGATGACCTGCGCGCCTTCCGGGGCGTTTACATCGCAACGGCCCAGAAGCTCAAAACCCTCCGCGAAACCCCCGGGTTTGATGACCGGGTCAGCGAGACCCCCGATATTCCGTACGGCAGCAACGCGGCCGATCAAATCGATTTCGAATTCGTCCTCTTCGCTTCTGCCGACATTGACTACGACTACATCATGGGCCTCATCGCCAAGTTCTCGGCCAAAGGGCCGGGCAAATCGAAGATGACCCGGCAGGAACTCATCGGCCTCATCAGTGCGGATGCCAAGTTCATGAACGAACGCGACGACATTGCCGAATACATCGGCACGCTCAAAGCGGGCGAGGGGCTCAGCGAAACCGCCATCCGCGAGGGCTACACCCGATTCAAGGCGGAAAAAAATGCGAAGGAACTCGCAGCCATCGCTGAAAAGCACGGATTGCCCGTTGAATCCCTGCAACGTTTTG
>JBAWXO010000444.1:0-2028 GCA_037144035.1 Kiritimatiellales bacterium | reverse complement strand
CAATCGGCGTCATTCTTATGTCCTTTTGTCTGCTCAGCTTCCTTTGTGTTTTTTGCTTTAATGCCGAAGTTATCGGCTTCCTGCACGACCCGCCCGCATCACCGCCGCACACTCTGGTCGGCCCGCTGGGCGCATGGTTTGCTTTCGCCGGGTTTCTGCTTTTTGGCGTTGGCGGCTATCTGGTGCCGTTTGTCCTGCTAACCGGCGGATTGATGATGACGTTCCGTTCCTACGAACGCGTCTGGCCGGTCTGGGCCTGGCTGACGGCAGGGCTAATTTCTCTTTCGAGTTTCTTCGAATACCAGCCCGATCTTTGGGCCGGCCTGAAGGAGGTTCTGAATGTCGGCAGTGCCGGCGGACTGATTGGACAGCTGCTGGCGATCCGGACGCTGGGCCGACTGATCAACCATACCGGTGCGGGCATTATCTTCATTACCGTTTTCATCCTCGCCATCCTGCAACTGACAGGTATGCACCCGTTCACCCCGTTCGCTTTCCTCTGGGAAAAAATCAAAGCGTTCCGCGCCCGCCGCAAAGAGGTTCGTACCGCCGCCGAAGGGCCGAAAGTAAAACCGGTATCGGCAGCAAGGTTCGGGGGCAAGACGACCAGACCGGAACCGGAAAAAACAGAAAAGCCAAAGAAAGCCATTTTGCCGGCGGAGCCCGAGCCGGTTGGCGGCGAGCTCTTTACACCACCGGTTGTTTTGGTGCCGAAACCCGAGCCTAAAGCAGAATCGGTGAAGCCCGCCAAGCCCAAACCGGTTGCCCCGCCGCCCGCCGATGAGCTGGCCAACGTTTCGGTCAACATCGCGCCGGGGCGCGACGAGTCGGGCTATCAGCTCCCGCCGCTCACGATTCTCGACGAACTGCCTTCGCTGGCCGCGCGCACCTCCACCGAAAACACCGCGGAAAAGGCGAAGATTCTGCAAGCCACGCTCGAGGAGTTCGGCGTCGAAGGTCAGGTGACGCACGTTGAAACCGGCCCGACCGTTACCTCATACGAAATCACCCCCGCCGCCGGCGTACGCGTCGAACGCATTTCCGCGCTTGAACGCAATATCGCTCTGGCGCTCCGCGCACAGAGCATCCGCATTCAAGCGCCGATTCCCGGCAAAGGCGCGGTTGGCATTGAAGTGCCCAATACCAAGGGGACCTCGGTCTATCTGCGCGAGCTGGTTGAAAGTCCCGCCTTTCATAATCCTGAAATCGCCCTGCCGCTGGCGCTTGGCAAAGACGTCAGCGGCCGCATGGTCGTCGGCGACCTCACGGCTATGCCGCATTTGCTGATTGCCGGAGCCACCGGCGCAGGCAAAACGGTCTGCATGAACTCGCTGCTGAGCGGTCTGCTTCTTTCGCGCACGCCCGAACAGCTCCGCCTGATTCTGATTGATCCGAAAACATTCGAATTTCAAGCCTACGAAAATCTGAAACACCTCGTCGTGCCGATCATCACCGACGCGAAGAAGGTGACGCTCGGTCTGCGCTGGGCCATTAAGGAAATGGAAAAACGCTACGCCCTTTTCAAAAAAGTGAAGGTGCGCGACATCAAAGGCTTCAACACCCGACCGATCGAAAAACAGACCGATCTGTTCGGCGCGGCAATCGAAGAAGAGGACGATCAGCCGAAAGACGTAATTCCGGCCAAGCTGCCTTACATCGTCATCGTGGTGGATGAGCTGGCCGAACTGATGAGCGTTGCGCAGCAGGAAATCGAACCGTGCATTGTTCGTCTGGCCCAGCTTTCGCGCGCAGCAGGAATTCACATGGTGCTGGCCACGCAGCGTCCGTCCGTCAACGTCATCACCGGCACGATCAAGGCCAACATTCCGGGCCGCATTGCCTTTCAGGTGGCTCAGGGTAATGACAGCCGCACCATTCTCGACACCATCGGCGCCGAAAAACTGCTCGGCAAAGGCGACATGCTTTATCTGCCGCCGGGTAAAAACAAACCGGTCCGTCTGCAGGGCACGTGGACCAGTGATGGCGAGATGCACCGCGTCACCGACTTTATCCGTACTCAGGGCATGC
>JBAWXO010000443.1:0-2045 GCA_037144035.1 Kiritimatiellales bacterium | reverse complement strand
ACTGATTCGAATCAGGTTGTCACCATTAGTATAGGAGATGGAAAAATCACGAACTTTTGGTCGTTGGACAAGGACCTGCTGAAGACCAACACGGATCACCACATCGTGTTCGTGGTGGACGGAGGTCCGGACGTGATCTCGGTCATCGTGGATGGCCTCCTCTGTGATGGCGGCAAAACCGTCCGACAAGGCTGGGGACATTTCTCAAGGGAACTGCTGAACGTCAATGGCGCGGCGGAAATGCAGGTTGCCACCTCCGGCAAGCTTAAGATGAAGCGCCTGCTGATATATAACCGGTATCTGAGAACATCGGAGGCCATTGGGAGATATCGTAATCCCGAGGGTGTACCCGCGTCTAAGTGAATGGCGATATTGAAAACAGGGAAAGAATAAAAATGAATGCAAACCGAATCAAGGTAGCTGGAATGAGAGGCCTGAAACATACACTCACCGTTGCCCGCATGCTTTTGAAACCACTCCCATCACCCTTGTCATCCATTTTTTTGCGCAGTATGGTGCTCCAATAAGGCGCGTGTATTTCAAAAGGAGAACGGCGATGAGAAAGCAGGAAGTAAAGTGGTTGGCGGTATTGGCGGCAGGATTGTTGATGGCGGGTCGTGCGCTGGCTGGAAGTCTGGATCCGACCAATGCGCCGGGGCCGACGATGCATACGCTTCAGGAACTCTACGATAAAGTTAAGGAGAATCAGCAGGCCATACTCTCCACTCAGTTGCGCTTAGAGAGCATTGAAATGCGTATTAGTGCGCCGACGGCACCGGACGGCATGGTTTTAATTCCGGCGGGCACGAATAGCGGAACCGACCCGGACTTCGGAGCTTATTCGCTGACGGTCGCCGACTTTTGCATGGACCGCTCAGAGGTGACGAAGGCGCAGTGGGATGCGGTGTATGCTTGGGCTGTAACGAACGGCTACAGGTTTGACAATGCCGGTTCCGGCAAAACGGCCAGCCATCCGGTGCAGACAGTCAACTGGTACGACACCGTCAAGTGGTGCAATGCCCGCAGTGAAAAAGAGGGTAGGAGCCCTTGCTACACAACCAACGGTGTTATCTATAAAACCGGACAAAACACGAATGCGGACTGTAATTTTTTCGCCACCGGCTACCGCCTGCCGACGAATACGGAATGGGAATATGCCGTTCGCGGCGGACTGAGCGGCAAGCGGTTCCCATGGGGCGACACCATCACTCACAGCAATGCGAATTATAACAGCAGTGCATCGTACAGCTATGATGTCTGCTCCACACGTGGTTATAATCCGGCCTACACCAATGGAGCAATACCTTACACCTCGGTGGCGGGCAGTTTTTCTGCGAACAGTTACGGGCTTTATGATATGGCAGGTAATGTGTATGAGTGGTGCTGGGATCAGTCGGGCTCGGACCGGGGCGTTCGGGGCGGAGGCTGGTACTACTTCGCGTACTACGCACGTTGCGGCAAAGCGTCCTGGCGCAACCCGGACTACGCGAGCGACAGCTACGGGATCCGCTCCGTCTGCCGTTAAGTCGCCGGGGTCCTATCAATTAATGATTTTCAGCGATTGCGATGTCCCAAAATCCCATCATCCGGGGAAGTCGGCTGGCTGCTGCTTTTATAGCACTTTCTGTTCAATTTGTCGCAACAAGGCAGGCGGGACGCCTGCGATACGTACCGCCGCCGTCTCGGCGGCCTTGTCTCCATTGCGACCAACTAACTCGAAAGTGCTCTAATATGACGTTAACTTAAATCTCATTCTCTCGCCCGCTCCCTTTGGTCGCTCAAGGCGCGGAGGCGCAGGAGTCCTGAAAACAGCCCCTTTCTGTATTGCCCAGCGGCTTCGCGGCTTTGCGAGAAACAATTCCACTCAAAATTTCATATAAGTCCCAATTTTACGGCGGTCAATACGATCTCTGTCGGACTGCTTGTAAGTAAATCCACCACGTAAGTATCAGGGGTAGTAAAGGTTGTATCAGTGAGGGGGGGGGGGATATTGTCCGGTCCTGACATAGGTTGTCACTTTGGAAAGGAGAGATTCCGAAGTGAGT
>JBAWXO010000442.1:0-2058 GCA_037144035.1 Kiritimatiellales bacterium | reverse complement strand
CTGGTGACCGCCGCGCCGTATGTGGCCGATTTCGGATCGAGTGCGTCTATTGCGTCACTCCCGGCCCTGCTCCGTCCAGTTGTCATCGTTCTCGCGACGATGGTTTCGCAGGCGCCGCTTTGGGGAATCGTTTATCTTTTCACGGGCTTGATCCTCGGGGCAATGCACGGTAACGCGCCGTCTGGCACGGTCGCGCAGGACGACGCGGTTCGCGGCATGAAAAAGGGAATGGTCTTCAGCGGCGTGCTGATGGGACTGCTCCAGTTGTTTTATGCGCTGGTTCATGCGTCGTGGATACAAAACTTTTACGCCGCCGCTCCGGCGCTGCTTCTCACGCTGGCGGGCGTCGCGGTTTTTCCGCTGTTCAAAACCGTCATCGAAACTTTTGACGGCAGTCAGTCGTTTTTTGGACGCGCCGCCAATGCCTACAAAGATCCGGTGCTCTATTTGCGCGGACTTATTCTTGGCCTCGCGTTTGCCGTCGGCCTGCACATGAATTTTGCCGGTCTGCCGACGTCGCAACGGATCTGGTTCGGAATCGCGGCGGGCGCGGCGGCCTTTGGCGGCGTGAGTCTAATCCGCGATCTGCTGTTCGGCCTGTACGGAATCGGCGGCATAAAATCCTGGCGCTACTATCTGGTCGAAAGCGGGCTGGGCGCATTCATCGGCGCGGGCATCGGATTTTATCTCGATGCCTCGCAGCTTCCAATCCTTAGAACCAAGTTTGAGCTCTATAACAGCTTCGGCCTAAATCCGGCGGACATCGTCACGCGCTGTCAGCAGCTGCGCACCACCGCGCCGAATGAGTACACTGCGCTGATCAGCCGCTGGGGCCACATTAAACTGTCGGCGGCCTCCGGCGGCGCGAAGATTCTTTTTAACGAAGCGCTGATGGGCGTGATCGGCTGGGGTATCGCTGCGCCGCTGTTCGCGATCAACAAAGCGTTTCTCTCCGCACTCCTCAACCGCGATGTTTCTTCGATCAAGCGCATCGCGACCCGCCGCGGTATGACGGAACTGGCAGACGGCACCGTTTATGTTTTGCGCTGGGGCCTCTGGATGGCGCCGCTGATTTTCACCTTCCTGCGTCCGATGGCCGAAGCCGCCTGGTACAATCAGGACGGACTCATCCGCACGTTCTTTGCTATCTTCAACAGCCTGACCCGCGATGAGAACGGCTTCACCGCGTGGAGCCTGACGGTGTTCAGCTGGATTATCGGCTACGCCTGGTTCCAGATTCTGATCTGGATCGACCACATGGGGCTGCGCGTCGCGACACTGGTGAATCTCTCCTTCCTTGGTGTCGATCGGCTCGACGAGCGCTGCGCCACCTTTATCGGTCCGGAAGCGACGGCCCGCTTTATTCCCGAAGGGGTCAAGCGTTTCACCACCTGGGCTCCGTTGCTGATTCCGTTTTATCTGCCGAAAGGCGCACAGTGGGCGCAGGTATTCAGTATTGGAGCCGCTATTCAAGCGCAGCAGTCCAGCGCAGTTCCGGGCCCGGTTTCACTGATCCTCATCGCTGTTGCGGCGACAATTCTTGTGACGTTGATATTCACCTTGCGCCGCAAAAACCGCGAGCGTTACGCGGAGCAGATGGAGCAGACCTTCGGCCTGATCAACAATAAATACGAAGTGGAGCTGAAAAAGAGCGGCGAGATCAACTCGTTCCTGACGTCGAACGGATTCGGAGTCAGCCGCTGCGCGTTCGAAAAGGTTGATCCGTCCGGCCGTATCCTTTTCGTAGTCGAGGCCGGCGAAAACGGCGCACCGAATAAAGCGTGGCCGGTACTCGGAAATTTTCCGGCGGAACTTTTCCCGCCATCCGCCTATGAATGCGACGGCGACCGGATCAAGGTTGTTAACATTTCCAACAACGTCCGCGTTGCCGTCACGATCAAGCTGCCTGCCCGCAACGACGCGGTGGAGCTGTGGACTATCGAACTCGAAGACCTGAGCGGCAAGGCACGCAATTTGAAAGTGGTGCCGTATCTCGAATGGATGCTGAACCGCCCGGATGCCGACCGCAATCACACGCAGTACAACCGGCTTTATCCG
>JBAWXO010000441.1:0-2058 GCA_037144035.1 Kiritimatiellales bacterium | reverse complement strand
TGAAAATTTCCGGGCTGGCCGGTGACGAGGTGAAGTCGCCGGGATGGGATGCGGCCCGCGAATCCGATAAGGCAGTGCGCGACCTGGAACTGACGAATGTCTTTTATGTGGCGATGACCCGCGCCCGCGACCTGGTCGTCCTTTCCGGCGCGGGGACGAAAGATCCGAAAGGCTGGCTGAAGCAGGCGGAAGGATTCCTAGAGAAAGCATCGGTTGATATTTTGTACCGAAGGTCTTTTGCGGAAATTCCGGCGATAGAGGCGCGCGGGAAACTTGAAACTGGAAACCCGAACCGAGCCAAGGGCGAGCTGGGTACCGCGAATGCGGGGCAGCGCAGCGGCAGCCCTGAAATTGGATTTGTGCCGTTGAGGGCTCCGAAAGGAATTGAGCGAAAAACCGTAACGTCGCTTTGTGAAAGGGATTTATCACTTATCACTCAGCGCTCATCACCCATTAATTCCGCCATTTACGGCTCTCTAGGTCATGCGGTTCTCGAAGAGCTGGCGAAGAACGGATGGGTTGGTGATGTTCCGGTGCTGGTGGAGCTGTTCAGCAACGAGTTCGGCAAAGTCGAAACGAAGCCGTTGATTTCTCAGCTTGAAGCGGCGCGCGAAGTTTTGCGCAAAGAAACATCCGGAGCAGAAACTCTGTTGACGGAACATTCGTTTGTGTTGAGGCGCGGCGATCTGATTCTCGACGGCACGATCGATCAGCTTGCTCAGATGTCTTCCGATGTCTGGAAGATCTTGGATTATAAATTCACAAACGAATTGCCGGAGACGGCGCTGGAAATTTATGCGCCGCAGCTTGAAGCGTATCGTGAGGCGGTTCAGAAACTTTATCCTGATGCGGAAGTTTTTGCAACGCTGGTGCTGATCGGCGAGTCGGTGCGACTCGTTCCAGTGGTATAAGAAATTACTTCGCTCTGGCGCGGCTGACGTCGGAGAGGTAGGCGGTGATACCGTTGGCGATGCCAAGGGCTATGCGGTCACGGCCGGCGGGATCGATTGCAATGGCCTCGTCCTTCGGATTGCTCATAAAGGCCATTTCAACGAGCGCGGCAGGGCATGGCGCGTCGCGCAACACTTCAAAGCGGGCGCGCTTTACGCCGCGGTCTTCCTGGCCGGTGGCTCTAAGAATATTCTGCTGAAGGCGGTATCCCAACACCATGTTGGCGAGGTCGTAACGGTTTCCGCCGTTGGTGTCGAAGGGAAGTTTGCCGCCGCCGTAGGAGTTACTGCTGTAGCGTCCTGGTAGAGCGAGAACAAACGTTTCGGCGCCGCGGACACTCCGGTTTGCTGCGGAGTTGGCGTGGATGCTGACGAGGAGGTCAGCTCTAAGCACGGCGGCCTTTCGATCCCGGGCGTCGAGATCTACAGCCCGGTCATTTTCGCGAGTGAGTTCCACGTCGATTCCTCGGGCTTCAAGTTTTGCTTTGACCCGCTTGGCGACGTCGAGAACAACCAGTTTTTCATGAACATTGCGCGGACTGCTGGCCCCCTTGTCGTCTCCGCCGTGGCCGGGATCGAGGACGACGGTGCGTGTTCCGGCGCCTTTGAGAAATTCTGTCGGACGCGTTGCTGGCTCGATGGTTTTGTTGAAGTCCGTTACATCAATCGCCCACTGCCAGCCGACTTTTTGAACGGGTTCGCTGAGCGCGACAAGGGTTCCGTTGATCCAGACGTTGCGGGATTCGGTTTCGAATTCGATCTTGTTGAATTTGTTCTGCAGGCGAATGCGGTTTCTGGCTGGCTGAGAGTCCGTCATGGCGTAATAGGCGGCCAGATTGGGTAGGGTGACGTAACTTTTACCGCGCGAGGTGACGGTGCGGATGCCCGCGAAGGGGGTTGCGGCTGTAAAAATGGTCATCAGACCGACAGTGAGCAGCAGACCAGTTTTGTTCAGACGCATGAAATAACCTTTGAAGCATGAGGGTACACTTGTGTAATCTGCAAAACAGTTACCACGGACTAATTCATGAAGCGAGGCATATATCACGTCGAACATCACCGGACTCTTCGTCTGGGTCTTTACCTTTTTCTTTTCCTGTCGGTGATG
>JBAWXO010000440.1:0-2065 GCA_037144035.1 Kiritimatiellales bacterium | reverse complement strand
CAACCGTCCAATAAAATAGAAAAACGGCCACAACTCGTCCCCCCCGTTGAGCCGCTTGTAGGGGATGTGCATCACGTCGAGAGCCTTGCACCGCTCACCCAGCGTTAATCCGATTTGTTCCAGCCGTCCACGGCTGCGAAGAATCTTCAAGGCCCCTAGGTCCAGAAAAGCTCCGGCCTGGAGCACTTTGTCCAGCCGGGCATCGTCCAGATATTCCAGCGAACTTCCCCAGTGAAGAACAGCCTCCTCCGGCTGCCGGACATTGCACAAGGGCACCCCGCGCGTCTGAAGAGCTTTGAGTAGGGGGTTTTTCTGGCCCAGCTTGAACATATCCGGATTTTGCCAGAACCCCACCCCGGCAACAGCCGAGCCGTCGGCAAGCAATGTTTCAACGGCATGAAGCTCCCCCTTGCGCTCCGCGACGTAATCCACCAGCGAGCGTGACTCCGAAGCAGGCACCTTTCCAGAAAAACTGTTCAGACTCAAAGCAACGCGTGGTTCGCCAACAGCCAAGATGTAGGCGTGATGAGCGAAAGCCGCCACCGGCGATTTCAGAGCCGGATCGTAGGGATAGTGCTCGCATTCGGGGAACTGTTCAAAATCTTCCGGCAGGCTGGCTTTCCAGAAATCAAGAATTCCGAAATGATCCGGATACTCTGTCAAAGGAGCATTCTCCCGATAGAAAAAAATCTGCGGGCGAACAAAAGGCCTCCCGTGTCCGGCGAAGGCCCGTGCCACGCGGGCCACATCATGCTGAACGGCGTAAGGGTGCATAAGACCAAGACGCGTATCCGGTGAGACCTCATGAACCGCCTCACGCAACATCACGGCCAAGGCGACCAAATCGTCTGTCATCAGCTCCGCCATCAGCATTCTAGCAGCGTAGCCCCCAGATTGGAGCAGGACTTGCACCGCCAGTGGATCATTGGCACAGCCGAACCGTTCCGCGAAGCGGGCCACCCGCTGAGGCGCGAAACACTGGTGCATGTCAATCTTGTATTCGTCGTCGACAAACAGCAGCTCCGGCTTCAATTGTCCGTACAGGCGATAAGCGTCATGGAGATACTTCTGTAAATTGGGGCAAAGCGGATCCAGCACCGGGTGAGTTCCGGGACGTCCGTCGGCCTGCACTTGACGCTGAAAGCCGAAATACTGCACCTCGCGCTCCGGGACATAGAGATGCCCCAGCGTGTGCATCACATTGAGGTGAAAAACCAACCCCGCCTCCCGCAACCGATCCGCGCAGTAGGCTAGGTGCTGCTGACAAGTCGCTGCCAATTCGTCGATCGTCTGGAACTGCGGGATGGCAAGGTAACCAGTAGTAAACAGGAATACCTCTTTAATTCCAGTCCTCTCACAAGTGGTGAGAAGTTCGGAAAGATGTTCTTCCCTGCACTCTGGCGGAACGTAATATCGCAAAATTGCTCTACCGCGATCCTCAGGCGCCAAGGAGGAAGTTCTGATATGCCGCGTAATTTGGTTGGACGTGGGGTTCTCCATATTGTTCCTAATCGTTTTCGTCGTACGCATTGTTTGTTCTCTCCTGTTCATATCATTTGTTCTGTTTCGATTCGAAGCCGTAATACCCAAAACGTATGGTATTCGGTGCAGGCGCGGCCACCGTCCGCACCCACAGGTTGAGCAAGAGATAAACAGGATGAAGTTTTCTGTAGCGCACGCTTGCCCCGCCGAAGGTCTGGAAGGGTGGGTGCGGTAATAAAAACCCGCCCTTATTTCTAGCCGTTACTCTCAGGGCTGTGTTACGGCAGACGGACCTTGACCTGATAGTGGTTCACTCTGCCGTCCGGGGTTGTGTTGGTGTAGCTGTTCTGCGGAAGAGTTATGTTGTCCTGCAGATTCGCAAACCCTTTCACCAGGTTCGTCGACCAGTAGACCGAATAGATCCGGTTCGACTGCGCGGTCCAGGTGATTACGTTGCGGGTGGCCTGAGCCGTTTTGAAACAGGATGCGGAATTGGTCGGATCGGTTCCGGCAATGTATTCCTGCCAGGTCAGCAGACCGTCGTTGTCCTGGTCGAGAACGGCATCCGCGACATAATTGGTGA
>JBAWXO010000439.1:0-2090 GCA_037144035.1 Kiritimatiellales bacterium | reverse complement strand
CCGCCGATGAAAAAGTTGGTGAACTTGGCCGTGGCGCCGTTGAGCACCGTAAACAGGCCGACACTGTTGGTGCCAGTGGTGACGCCTGAGAGCACATCGGCCCCGGCGACGTTGATGCGCGTGGCGGTCAGAGTGCCACCGGTCATGGTGTAGGCGCCGAAGCCGCCGGAAGCGCCGGTGTTGCCTCCGGGCGTGGTGTCCGCATTGCCGACGTTCAAGGTGTTGGAAGTGTCGGTGCCGGTAAAGGTGACACTGCCGCCGGTCTGGACCATTGCGGCGGACGCATTAGGGGCATTTCCGACGAAGATCCCGAAGCCTTGAGTCTCGGTCGCGGTCAAGGTGCCGCCGAAGGACAGGGTGCCTCCGTTAGCAACCAGTTGCTTGTTCGTGGACAGCGCGACGCTTCCGTTGAGGGCCAGATTGCCGGCCCCGATTTTGGTCAGGCTGTAGGCGTTCATCCCGTCATCAACCCCTCCATCCACCCTCTCCCTGCAGTAGCCTTGTCCGATCTTGACCGTTCGATTCCCCCCAAGAGTCACGGCGCCGGTGCCGAGGTCCACGTTGTTCCTGCCGACAAAGGAGAAGTCGCCATTCCAGTTTTGCGCGTTGTTGTTGGCGTTCGATATAGTGGAGCCGGAGTTGTTGCCCAGTGCGCCGCCGTTGATGGTGAGTGTCCCCGTGCCGAGGGCTTGAGCGTTTATGACATGCAATTCGCCAGCATCAAGAATCGTTCCGCCGCTGTAGGTGTTTGCGCCGGCCAGCGTCAAAGCACCAAAACCGGATTTGGTCAGGGTGTTTCCGCTTGCACCGGAGAGTATGCCGTTGACGGTAATGGCCTTCGTGTTGGTCACGGCCCATGTTTGCGCCGCACCGAGCGAGACATCATTATTCATGATCAGACTGCCATCCGTCTGCGTCATGTCGATGCCGGAAGAACCAAGCGTCAGCGTTGTTCCAGAGGTGCCGTTAAACGTGATGTCCCGGATAAGGCTGGATTGCAGTTTGATGCCTTTCCATGACAAGTTCGCATCCACCTGATTTCTTTGACCGGCACCAGCAGAAATAGTTGACCATGTCGCGACATCGTTAGTGCCCGGCGCTGTGGCGCCAATCCACGCCGCCGCCACACTCAGATTCGTGTATATCGTGGAGTTTGTCTTTACAATATCCGCTGCCTGCGCCGCAAGGTAAAATCCCGCGAAGACAATGACTATGGCTCTCTTTCCCACGCTAAACTCCTATTACTGCAAGCAATGAGCTAACAGCTCCAATTCGCTTGCATCCATCATCATTAAATAAACCCCTACTGCTTGACCTATGAACTACCATACCTATGGCAAATAGTCAATGTTACAGTGTGCATAGGTTCTCCTGATTCGTTACAGGAACGTTTCATACAGACCGGCGCTTTCGCTGCGCTTGAGTCCAAACATTGGAAAATTATTTGACGAGAAGCTGTTTGACAAAAAGCCGTTCGATCCAAGACACAAAAAAACGAGAAGTTTTTTGCAGGGCTTAAAGCCCAAATTGCCGTTTGACGGCGGAAAGCGGGGCGTGTACATTACGCCCCGCTTTTTAGTTTCAATGAGAGGACTGATCGCACTATGAACTTCGAATACCTGAGCAAAGCAGAAGAAAAAATCGGCAGCATCCCGACGCTGGTGAACCTCGTCTCCTATCGCACCCGCCAGCTCATCCGCGGTGAACGCCCGATGGTCAAGCGCGACTTCCCCGAGCAGGACTATCACGACGTCGTCCTCAAAGAAATTGTCGAAGGCAAGCTGACCGTTGAAATGGGTGTCCAGCCCATTGATATGGGCTCCTCCTTTGATACCTTCGACGAAGGTTCCGATATCGTCCTGTAAATATGTCCCAAAAGGCAAAAGAATCCCGGGATGCTTCCGGCGTGCTGGCCACCAACCGCAAAGCGTTCCGGGATTTTCACGTCCTGGAAAAGATCGAAGCCGGTATTGAACTGCGCGGCACGGAAGTTAAATCCATCCGCGAGGGCCACATCCGTATCGATGAAGCCTACGCCCACATCGAAAACGGTCAGGCCGAAGTGCTCCAGATGACTATTCAGCCCTACT
>JBAWXO010000438.1:0-2100 GCA_037144035.1 Kiritimatiellales bacterium | reverse complement strand
TGAGCGACCAAAGGGAGCGGGCGAGAGAATGAGATTATTTAAGTTAACGTCATATTACTCTATGGATCTAACTCGGCTTCAATTGTCACGTCAGTTTGAAAATCCAAAACGGATCCGATAGAATTTTTTTCCAGGAACCGAATTACCGACGGGTTGTCCTTGAAATTCCACGCGACCGGTATCCAACGGAACAGACTGCCAGGAGAGGGCGTCGTCTGTGCCCCACTGGATGAGATTCGTAGAGGATTCTGCCGCAAAATATGCGTTCGGAGAAATGTCTGTGCGCCACGGGAATGCAATCACATGGCGGCTCCCTTGCACCCGGATCTTCAGCGGACGCTGTCCCGGCACATCCGGAGCCAAACCGGTTGCATAAGATATCAGATTCTTCAGCCCGGTGCCGAACGGATCGTCGGACAAGCCACGCTGCCCTTCCGGAATTCCTTTCTGGACCGCCCAGGCCTCGAAACTCTGACCGGTTAACATCACCGTCGCATCCCGCTGAGCTGTTAAACCGCCTTGCGACACCGTAACGCGCACAACATATTCACCGAGCGAGGCCATGATCAGGTCTGTCTGTTCGCTGTCCGGCGTTGTCAATTCGGCCAGTCCGGGGCCGGACAGAACCGACCACGCATACGTCAGCGGGCCTGACAAATTCAAGAGCGGCGCGATCACGACCTCCGCCTTCAACGTGACAGTATTCGTTGGCAACATCGCCTGCAGCGGGCCGGTCACTAGAACGTCCAGCGAGTAGCCGCCGAATTCCACGGGGTAATTTGTCGGGACGCCGATATGGTTCAAATCCATAGCGGCCGCACTGAACCCACTCTGCCAGCTCACGTTCTCAAGTACTGCCGAATCCCCATTCTGCGGATTATTTGAACGGAACAGAGGAGTTCCTTGAATATTGGTTGCCTGAATATTCCGGAAGACCTGATTCATCGTACGCTGGGCCCAGTCCAGAAAAATTGCATTGGGCGCGATATCGTTCATGCCGGACACGGCCTGCACTTTATCGACGGTGATCTGCTCGAAGGTATTGATATACGGCCCGCCACTGATATTAACTCCGGCGGCATGAAGCGCCCCCATATCGCCCGAGTCATGCCCGCAGGCAGAGATCCTGAGATTGCGGAAAACATTTCCGGATGCGGGTGGCAGACTGGCGACAACTCCAATCACCCCTGTTTCTCCCGACGTATTCCCCCTCATGGTAATGGCATAGCGGGGGGAATTATAAAGATCTGAGTAAGACACGTCGTTGGATGACGAACTATGAATTTCGATACAGGCGGCGTATAATGAAAGTTGCCCCACATTGCGAATCCGGTTGCTGGTCAGCACATGCCGTTCGCTCGGATTGGACGGTCCCTGTCCCATCCCGACCCTGTTACTCAGCCGGTTGCAGATGTTTAAACCGGACACCCCTATCTCTTCGACAAGACAGCCCTCCACCCGGTTATCCAAATTCCCGCCGGCCATTAACACGCCGTGCCGTCCGGAATTGGCAAGTCGGCAGTTCATCACGCGGACGTTACGGGTCAGATTCATCCAGATCAGGGCGTGATCGGTCATACCCCAATTATAGACCCACCAGTGAAGTGTGGGTGCATGGCCGTCTGTCTCGCCCAAATCCAGACCTTCAAACGTTAGATTGCTGACAACCGCGCCTGAGCCTCCGCCCTGAAGACGGAAGAGATCCATCATAAGCGGGGCTGCGATGTTCAAATTATCGGGGTGATCGCTGCCGATCGGGATGTAATAGAGCAGATTATTAGTCGTATTGAGATAGAACTCGCCCGGCGCATCCAAAAATGCCGGATGATCTTCGAGGAAATACCGGGCATTCGTACCGATCTCTGTGCGATCCCCCATGTTACTAAAGGTCAGCTTGCGAGTTGCCAGATCGATTTCAGTCACTGAGCATATCCAGCGATGCCAGTCGCACTTGCCCCACGGAAAGATATTGATTTTCATATTTCCGGTCGCACCCCATGCGGCCGGAGCAACGTCCGCCGCGCGATAGATCAACCAGCTCGTGTTGGTTGTGTTGCTATTGGTGCTGGAGCCGGACTCGGACGTGAAATAGGGTGCGCG
>JBAWXO010000437.1:0-2111 GCA_037144035.1 Kiritimatiellales bacterium | reverse complement strand
ATGGTTTTTCAGGAAGCCTGAACGATGTAGCGGGCAATGTCGCGCAGATGGAGCAATCCGACGGTGCGAAAAGCGAGGTCGGTTACGGCGGCCGGTGCGGAGGGAGACTGCCGCAACCGGCGAAAGGCGTGGGTCAGGGAAATATCTGCAGAGAGCCGGACAATTTTATGCAGGCTGGATTTGATGCTGTCCGACGACTGCAACGCGGGGGCCATGAGATCAAACAGATTGACCACCCCGATGATGTTGTGGACAGAACCCCGGTAAACCGCCAACTGCTCAACGTTGCGCGCGCGCATCAACTCCAACGCATGGCTGACGGTTGCGTTCAGCGAAACCGCCGCGACGTTTGACACAGGTTGCATGATCTGCCGCGCCGGCACCCGATGCATGGCAACCAGATTGCCAATCATGCTGTGCTGGTAGTCGCTCAAAGCCTCTCGCCGAGTTTCTTCCGAAAAATATTCCCGGAGGCCCTGCAGGGAAAGTGAGAATCCGTTGAGTGCTTCACTGTGTCCCCTGCCCCCGGTCAATAGATTGAAGAGCATTTTCAGCGCGACCGTCAGCGGACGAAGAATTTTCCATGAAAGCAGCAGCGGGCCAGATAGGCTGTACATGAGCGTATCGGCGCGGCGCCGAAAAATATTTTTGGGAATAATGTCAGCAAAAATAAAGAGCGGAAGCATCAGTGTGAGCGTGGCGGCGGTTTCAGCGTTCCATGGAATAAAACCCCAGATCGGTTCGGCATTTCCGGAAAGACCGGATTTCAAATAAAGCTGTGTCACGCTGCGCGAAACCAGGTAGACCGCAATATTATGGCCGATGAGCACGGTAAAAATGAATAGATATGAATCGGCCAGCACCGACTGAAGGCGAAGTGCAGAGTGATCCATGCTCCGGACGCGGGAACGCAACCGGATGCGATTGAGCAAATACCCGCCGGTTTCATATCCCCCGTACAAAGCGGCCGCCAAGATGAGAAATAATATAAACAGGAGATGCCAGAGCAGGTTCACAGGCTTTCCTCCGGCTGATTAAGATGCAACAGAACGGTTTCGACTCGGCTGTGATGCATGGCTTCAACGGTCAGTCTAAGATTACGAACCATGACGGTATCGCCAGGAACCGGAAGACGACCTAGCAGCGAGATGATGAAGCCACCGAGGGTATCAAAGGCCGGAGATCCGACATCATGACCGGGAAGGATGCCGGTCAGCAGATCCTTCCATGCCCGGATGGGCAGTTGCCCGGACAGGCGATAGGTCGTTTCATCAAGATTGACGATCTCTTCGGCTTCTTCGGGTTCAAATCCGCCGATCACCTCGGCAAACAGATCTTCCAGCGTGACAATGCCGGAGAATCCTCCGTATTCATCGACCACAGCGGCAAGCTTCCAGCTGTTCGTCATGAATTCGCGCAACAGCGTATCCACCTTTTTGGTTTCAGGCACAAAAACCAGCGGATGGATAAACGATTCAAGAGGACGGGATGTGCCGGAGCCGACAAACAGTTCGCCGGTACTGACATAGCCGAGGAGATCATTATCGTTATCGCGGTAGATCAATATGCAACTGTATTCATTTTCTCTGGCCTCACGAAGGAGATCCTGCCGGTCGGTACCGATCGGCTTGCTAAGCACATTCACCCGAGGAACCATAACCTCGCGCACCCGCACTCCAGACAGGTTGACGATGTCTTCAAGAATTTCTTTTTCCTGCGCTCCAAATCCCGGCTCGTGCCGGACAGCGTCCAGCAGTTCTTTGAGTTCGCCTGCTGTCAAATCGGCTCCAGCCAGCGGACGATCCGCTCCCAAATGCAACCGGTCAAGCAACCAGCGGATAAGCCGCCGAAACGGGCGGGTGAAAACGAACCAGCACCGTAACGGGATCGCGGCCAGCCGGAGAACGCTGGCCGAAAGGGTTATTCCGACTGCCTTCGGAATAATTTCACCAAAAAGAATGACGACGAGCAGCACCAGCAGTCCGCCCAGCGCTTCAAGCCACTCGCCGCGGGCCGCTGCCCACTGTCCGACCACAACGGCACCGGTACAGAAGAAAAGAACATTAACTAAAAGATTCCCCAGCAGAATAGAGGTCAGCAGTTCGGAGGGC
>JBAWXO010000436.1:0-2126 GCA_037144035.1 Kiritimatiellales bacterium | reverse complement strand
TCGATTCAGGCAGGATTTTACAACTCAATCCTGCTTCAACTTAGGTTTTCGGGTTAAATTTATTTATTATTCAGCGCTGGAAGATGGCACGGTCTGTGAATCAAATGGTAAACTCCGAAACAATGACAGAGTCCCCAGCCCCGGACGTGGATACGACGGATACAAAGGCGTATTCCCATGGGATATGAAGCAATTAGCCAGCGCCGTTAAAATAAAAAAAGGAGCGGCGATTAAAGGACAAGAAAAAGCTGAGTCAGCCCAACTTCTGGAAGACAAACTTGATCTTGGCCCATTCAAACTTGGGATAAGCAAGAAGGATCTTCCGGCGGGGGGCACCACTCGGCCATCTTCCATTGAGAGTAGCGCCTTTATTCCCAACAACGATGGATACACCTATCTCGAAGAAGAAATCGAATATGGCAAGATTGTCTATGCGGGGCTGGAGACTAGTAGGGTCCTGCTTACCTTCAAGGAAGACATTCTTACTTCTATTGAATTTAAATTCTCTGGAGCACAAGATGTTTCGGCGCTTAGAAGTGCGCTCATCGAACGGTTTGGAGAACCCTTTTCCAGTCAAGGCAACGGCGCCAGCTCTTCAACAGAGTGGAAATCTAAATCAAATCGTCTGGGGCTAGGGGAGTTCGAGCCGGAGTCTGTAAGGGCGGCTACGGCGCTATCTAATCTGCTCGGGGAAAACCCCAATCGAACTAAAAGAGACCTCGGTCCTTCTCTTTCGCTTAGAACCACAAGGTTTGATGATCGCATAAAAGCCCTTGGTAATGAGCGAAAAATAAAAGCCCAAAATGAACTTAAGGCGAAAGCGGCTAAAATGGCGGATCAGCTCTGATCTCTGCTTGTGAATTATCTATGCCCCGCAGAAATGCGGGGCAACTCGCAGGTTCATTTAAAAGAAAGGCTATTGGTAACCATGAAAATCATAGATCAAGAATTCAGCTTTCATTCAGGACACGATCTTGGCGAAGAAGGGATAACGCCCGGTTGGTTTGCCGTGTCGCACCATCTCCTTGATGCCGATCAAAGGCATTCACGTGAATATTACGGTCAATGGCACAAAATTTCCTGTGGAAGAAAATCTGTTTACAGATGCCTTCGTCTCTCCCCGAATCTCAAGAAAAACGCCTCGGAAATAGAGATCGCAATTGACTGGGATGCCTGGTGTCGGCTGGCTGGAGGCGACAGCAAAAAACCCGTGAAGCTTTCCATTCGAAAAGCATGTGTTTTTGAACCAATGCTTTTTGGCGGACATCCAGACCCTATGCAACGTGCTGCGTACCAGATCGCTTTTATTGGCCTTTTGATAAGCCTTCTCCAATTAATTCACTACTAGCGGTCCGCGAAACGTAGATGCGACGAGAAGGTTAACGCGTTCCACGAAGCCGTCGGCAAAAAAGTTTGCTCCGCCGTCTCCGCCGTTATTCGCGAAGGCTGAGCTTGACCGTACAGGTACTCAGCAGTAGTATTTAGACGTGAGGAAGGAATAAAGCAGAACCTCACTTGCTCTTTTAAAATTTAGCCCGCCCGGTCAGGCAACAAGTTTCCGATCCGTTAATAAAAAATACAGGGCGCTTAGGACGGTGACGGTGTATTCCACCCTCACTTTAGGGCGCCCACCTTGTAAATAAGGGTTCGGAAATGAGCCTCTCCGGCACGGGCGCTTTTCAACCTCTTCGGTGAAACCGGAGAGGTTTTTTATTTTGACCCGCGAATGAACAAGACCGCCGAAGGCAGAGGATGGCGCGGAGAGACGGCCCTTCTCAAAATTAAGGTTGTTCACGAAAGTGCGTACCTACAGATGTCTGACGGTGGATAGATTGGGCAGGTCATAGATCTTCAGGTAAAGGTATTCCTCGTCCCGGTAGCCGTAGGCCTGCCGGGGCAGCAGTCCCGCCCTGTCCGTCTCACATTGCGACTTGAGCTTCGAGTTGTTTGGCAGACTCACCATCGGCCCAGAGATTCAAAATCTCCAGCCGGGTCTGGTTGACCGCGTCAAACATCTGTTTGGCTTCGTCACCGGTGACGGCTTTGTCGGCCAGCATCGGGTCAATGAGCGCCACAAGCTCCGTTAAGTGAATAACGGTTTTGCGGACTTGCGCAATCTGCGCGGC
>JBAWXO010000435.1:0-2129 GCA_037144035.1 Kiritimatiellales bacterium | reverse complement strand
CGTCCTGATTATAAAACTGGGAGACAATAAATGATTTCCCGGCGAAATCGTAAATTCCCTTGATCATCCCCGGCGCATACCGCGTCGTGCCTTCCGGAACAATCTCGTCGGTGTGGACCACGGCCTGCGATTTCAGCTTCATCAGTATGCTGCCCAGCGCTTTCACCCGGGCATTCGCTTTTTGTACTAGCGGATACAGCACGGTTGGCGCGCCGCTTTCCCCCTCAACGACCCCCTCGGAAAAACGAGGGTCTTTCGAAATCCGCCAGTTGTAATACCAAAGCCCTTGAGCCCCGTAGGCCAGATGAGCGTTCACCAGCCAATTCAAGTCCGACTCGCTGGGCGCACGATAATCGATTTCCTTGCTGTTTTCGAAGGTATGTGCGGTCAGCTGGACAAACCCCATCAAACCGACATCTTTCTGCAAAGCCAACCGGCGGAAATACTCCATGTTTGCATAATAGATCGGGCGGGTGCTTCCGTCCCGCATAAGCGGATAATGACAATTCAGCAACACCGGAGGATTCACTTCATCAACATAGCGCTCAAAACAGGTTTCATATGTTATCTTCCAGCGATTATAAGGAACAGCCCAGTTCGGACGGAAATCGATGATCGGAATTGCGCCGGATGTGTCATGGGCATAAATATACGCCATCGCAGTCCCTAATTTTGCATAGTCCGCGGGAACCGGCTCATCTTTCAGAGAATAGGCGACCGCACCCTCTGGGTGCTCGTTGGCAAACTTCACGAGAGCCGCCAAATCATTCGTATTTTCATGCACGGCCCGGAACCCGCCCAGCACAAGACCCAACCCTGCCGCACGGGCATTCTCTGCCTGCAATTCCGGTGCCTGGACGAAATTAAGACCCGCATCCTTATACGCCTTATACTCCGCAATACTGCCGGGATAGCGATGGAAATAACTCCAGGCAGCCAGCGGGAATTCTTTTTGAGCCGTACGCCACTGATGCCAGCGTTTAGAAGCCACAGAGCCTGACAGTGCCGCGGCAGGTTCCGCAATCACAGTCGACGCAGCACTATCCTTTGACATGATCGGTGTGGTTGCCGCCGCAACAACTGACGGGTTAAAACCCGGCCCCGTATCAATCGTCAGCGTCGGGCCGGGAAACTTACCGTTTTCCTTCGAGGCCCACTGGTCGTAAGAAGAGGACTGCTGCGTCTTTCCGACCATCAAGGTTACATATCCGTTGGAATCCTGATTCAAAAACTTAACCAGTTCCGGACCGGAAATCGACCAGCTGTCTCCTACCTTACCTCCGAGGGCTTCCTTTTTCGTCTCAAATTTTCCGACAAGCGTTGCATCCTTAAACCCCGACGGACTGTCTGTGGCATTCCCCATCGCACGACTCCAGCAAAGCCCTTTTTCATTGGCCTCGGTCCATTTTAATTCATCCTCCCCGTCATTCAGGCCGTAGACTTCATGCCGGGAACCGTACACCGCAATAACCGAGCGGGTCATTGTAAACGTGGCACGGGTTATCAGGCCGAAATCCTTGGGTAGCTTGAAGCAAGCATACACTTTTGCACTTTCGCTGGTGGATGGATCGGGCCCTGTATTTTTAATCGCCAGCGTATCCCGGTTGAATCCGGTATTCTCCGACTTAAAGGAGCGAATATCTGCATCCGCGACAGGCACCAACGTGATTTCATCAGCCGGAAGAGATCCGGCTATAACAAGTCCAAGCATAAGCAGTAACTTTTTCATTATTTTCAGCCTTTCAATTCACCGCATCCTTGATTACTCCGTTTGATTAATCGGATAATCATTCTGGCATTAATTTGCCGTATTGCAACAAATTTTTATCTTATGGCGTTTTATGAAAAGTTGCCGCCGATCTCATTTCTCTCTGGAGGGACGGTGGCCGCGCCTCCGAGGTCGCGGACCTCGGCTACAAAAAAGAAAAGCGGCGATACGGAATACCTTTTATCGCCGCACTCCACGGTGCTGCGCACGAAGTCTGCGCGCCGGAAGGCGCGCTTTGGACTGCGGTGATTCCTTCACCGCTTTTTATTTCCTGCTGATAAAGAAAATCGTTCAACCTGTGGGCCTCGCCTTTTCCGGGGCCACCGGCCCCGGCTACAGAAATTCATTCTTCACTGTGGGT
>JBAWXO010000434.1:0-2129 GCA_037144035.1 Kiritimatiellales bacterium | reverse complement strand
TGCCCAATCTATCCACCGTCAGACATCTGTAGGTACGCACTTCCGAGAAGAACCAATAAAACAGTTCCGGATTGCCTCCCCTAAAACGGCGCAATTAGATTCGAGCCGTTGTGAAGCGAACTCGGTAAAAAACCGAAGTAGGGCTATAACACTGTTAGCAAAACAAATATCCTATGCTCGATTACCATGAGAAAATATACCCTCAACACGCCAAAAGACGCGCATGGTCAGCCGATTCAGATCTGTAAAGCCAATCTCGACAATAATGTCTCCAAAGCTATTGACCAGCTTTCCGGGATATGTGCCGGCATACTTGCTGATGGTGTTGTGTGTGACGCGGAGGCTCGCTTCTTTCACGATTGGGTTCAAAAGTTCGCATCCTATGAGCCGGTGTGGCCGTTCACTGAGATTCTGCAGCGTCTCAAAGTAATCTTCTCTGACGGACGCATTGACGATGACGAGCGCGAGGAACTTGCAGAGACAATGCGACAGATTACGGGACACGGCGTCTACTCTGATCCTTCAGAAACATTTTCCTCAGAATTGCCCCTCGATCAGCCGCTTCCCGATGAGGTTGTCTTTTCAGGCAACGAGTTTGTTCCCACAGGACGCTTTGCTTTTGGCACCCGTCACAAAGTGGCCGAGGCAATAGCAGCATTAAATGGTATTCCAAAGGATGGTTTTCCGACGCAAACGACTCGCTACCTCATTATTGGTGTTTTCGCGAGCCGAGATTGGTATCACACAAACTACGGCCGTAAAATTGAGCGCGCGGGCGAACTTCGCTCGGGGGGGCATCCCGTCTCGATTTTATCCGAAGAACACTGGCGGAGGTTTATACCATGAAACCCGATTTCGTTGATGGGTATGCCATTGGATTTAAGATGGCTGTTGGCGAGTGCTTCCGTGACGCACTGGTGAGGGAGCGCTTCTCTGCGGGAGATACGATTTACGACACTCGCTTGGCTTACATTGGCACGTGGGCAGAAGCTCTTGTGAATATCGAATATTGCTTCCAAGTAGTCGCAGCATATTTCGACCACGTTGAGTATGACGTTCTGATTCCCAGTCCAGATCGAACAAAGCTTGTCGTGGCAGAGCGCATCAATGAGCCTGTCAGTTGTTTTATTGAGAAATTGCGCAAGGGAAAGAATTAATGCTAACGAGCCGATGCACGTAACTACCAGGCCTTCGGCACTTTTGTCACAGAGACGGATTACGCACCCTCGGTGCCGAAAGCAAGTGGGGGCAAGTGATCGGGGACGTTCCTGATTATTTTTCCCGCACGATGTCGGCGCCGAGGGCGCGGAGGCGTTCGTCGATGGCTTCATAGCCGCGGTCGATGACTTGCGCGTTGTCAATGACGCTACGCCCTTCGGCGCAGCAGGCGGCGATCAGCATGGCCATACCGGCGCGAATGTCTGGGCTGCTCAGCCGCGCGCCGTGCAGTTTTGAAAAGCCGCTGACGACGACGCGGTGCGGGTCGCACTGAATGATGTTGGCGCCCATCGCCATCAGGTTATCGACGAAATACATGCGGCTCTCGAAGAGCTTTTCGAAAAAGAGGATCTGCCCTTGCGTCTGCGTCGCCAGCACGATCAGCACGCTCATTAGGTCGGACGGGAACGCCGGCCAGACACCGTCTTCTATTTTCGGTGTAAAATTTCCAAGGTCCGGAAGGGTCATACGACCCTCTTCATGGTTCATTTTTAGAACACCATTCGTGAGAGCCCAGGTAACGCCGAGTTTTGAAAAACCTTTTTCGAGCACGTTGAGTGTGACGATATCGCCCGGCGTGGCGATTTCCAGTGTTCCGCCGGTGACGGCGGCGGCGGTGAGGAAGCTGCCGGTTTCAATGTAGTCGGGCTGAATGGTGTGTTCCGCGCCAGCCAGCAGTTTGACGCCGCGGATGTGCATCCGGTTGGTACCGATGCCGGCGATGTCCGCGCCCATTTTTACCAGCAGGTGCGCCAGATCCTGTACATGCGGTTCGCAGGCGGCGTTGAAAATAGAGGTTTCGCCCTCTGCCAGCACGGCGGCCATCATAATATTTTCCGTGGCGGTGACGCTGGCTTCGTCGAGAATCAGATCCGCGCCGACAAGCTTCTTGCGTTTGAACTGATAAGGAG
>JBAWXO010000433.1:0-2130 GCA_037144035.1 Kiritimatiellales bacterium | reverse complement strand
TTTACAAAGCCGCTACCTGCCGTTTCGCCCTGCGGCCCAGTTTAATCCATCCGTACGCATAATATTCTTCTGCGTTTTATCCGAAAATGATGCGGAACCGGTTGCTTAACCGCACCGGGCCACCCAGTTTATATTCCGAACACACCGCCGGTCCGCAGGCCTCATTCCCGAGCCCGCGCTGAAAAAGATCTAGATTCAGATAAACGCAGGACTCCTCTTTGAGTTCGTTCAGATGCATCGCCTTCATGACCACCTGATCGGAATAGCGGCTTACAGAAAACTGGAACGGAGACTGCGCTTCAATTTTTATTTTCCCGCCGACCTGCCCGGAAAGTGACAGATACCGCACATCCGTTTTGTTGCCGCACTCTTGCGGAACCACATAAGGAAACCACTGTTCGCGGATGGTGCCGCCGTGTAACCCCAGCCGCGCACCTTGTTTCCGGTCGGGATAGCTTTCATGAGGCCCCCGTCCGTACCATTCCACATCCTGGAATGAAGCCGGCAACCTGAACTGCAAGCCCAGTCGCGGCAAATCGGTAATTCCCGCATCGACCTCGATATCCAGTTCCAGCCCCGTCTCGCCGTGTCCATTCAGCAGCCAGGTCTGAATCACCCGGAATGCCTGGGCATTATCCGGCGTGGCATAGCGCTCCTCCAGCCCGAGCCTGATCAGACCCTTTCCGGCCGTATATTTTTTAATTTCAGCCGATTTGCGTTCGATACGGTCAAGCCCGAGACGATACCATCCGCCAATGGGCTTGCCCTGCTGCCCCGTCCACCCTAAAACGCCGTCGTTATCTGTCGGAGCCCGCCAGGCATGCAGAACCGGCGCGGACAGAAAAACGGTCTTGCCCAGGTTTTTCAGCTGCGTCACAGCAACGCTCGTTTCGTTCAGTACCAGCTCTGTGTCACCGCCGCACAACCGGCGTGTCGAGCCGGTCTTTTTTTCTGAAACCGGCGCAATCGTCTTGAGCACCCTTGAATTGTTTTTCAGCGCAGAAAGCACGAACTCAGTCCAGGCAACCTCATGCCCAGCAGGCGCCCACGGCAATGCTTTGCGAGTCAAAAACCGGAATTGTAATACCTTCTCACCACTCGCAATCATCGTGGCTTTGTTCAGCTTAACGGTCACCTTATCCGTCTGACCCGGCAGGGTTTTTAAAACCGGCAGCGTTCCTCGCTGCGCAACACGACCATCAACCAGCAGTTCCCAGGTTCCTTTATAATCCCGGAGTGTGGTGAAATACTGCTTGTTCTGAACTTTGTACAAGCCGCGTTTCAAATCCACTGCCAGCACCTCAACCGGCTGAATCATCCGCTTATACTCTTTAAGCGAAGCTTTCGGAGTGCGGTCGGCATTCAGCACACCAGTGCAGCAGAAATTGGCATCATGCACCGGTTCACCGAAATCTCCGCCATAAGCCCAATATTCGCGTCCGGATTTATCTTTTTTCAGAATTCCCTGGTCAATCCAGTCCCAGACAAAACCGCCTTGAAACCGGTCGTGTTCTTCAAAAAACCGCCAGTATTTATCGAGGCTGCCGCAGGCATTGCTCATCGCATGGGAAAATTCACAGGCAATAAACGGACGGCGGCTCTCGGTTGAATTTAGCGCCCAGTCTTCCATCGCTTCAAAGCGGGGATACATCGGACAGATAAAATCCGTCACCCGCTCGCAACCCTGCCAGACCCGCCAGTCCTCCGAAGAATGCATTCCGCCCTGATAATGAAGCGGGCGGGACGGATCCTTTCCGCGAGTCCAGCCTGCGGCGGCATCATGGTTTGGACCATAGCCGCTTTCATTACCCAGCGACCAGACGATGACGGACGGGTGATTCTTATCCCGCTCCACCATGCGTTGCACGCGATCCAAGAAAGAGGCCATGAACTGTTTTTCTTTACACAGAATGGTGAAATACGCATGCGTTTCAATATTCGCCTCATCAAACAAATAAAGCCCGTACTCATCGCACAGATCATACCAGACGGTGTCGTTGGGATAATGCGAGCAGCTGACCGCATTAATGTTGTGCTGCTTCATTATCTGTGCTATCTGAGCGATAGCAGCAGTCGTATCAACATAGGTAGCAGGATGGGGGATAAGCCACCAAACTGATCCGCCAGTGG